>CAMUXX010000064.1 GCA_947164805.1 uncultured Elusimicrobia bacterium
TTCTCTACGACGAAGAGTACCGTGAAGAACGTGGAGCGAAGCGACATCTCGGTACTTTAGGAGCAGAAAAATCAAAAAGCACTTAAATATGCAAGCACGTTTTGCGCGCACTACAATATAATGCGGAACGAGGACGCGTAAAATTCAATATGGTAAAATATATTTATGGAATGGTACACTTATATTATTTTCCCGGTAATCGGCTTTATAGGCATGTTCTGCGGCGGGTTTTGGAGTGTCGGTTGCGGTTGGCTTATAGTTCCCACAATGCTGATTTTCGGTTTTCAACCTTTAGAGGCCGTTGGGGCGGCACTTTTACAGATGGTATTTTCCACCGCACCGACAGTTTTAAAAGAAATACCGAAAACATCTTGGCAAAAATTTTCCGTTATGCGTTCTTTGGCTTTACCTATGGCAATAGGTGTTATTTCAACTGCTTTCAGCGGGCGTTTGATAAATGCTTATTTATACAATAGATTCGGCTCCAAAGCCTTACTTTGTTTATTTGTTTTTGTGATGCTCTTTATCGGCTCGCAAAGTTTATTTGGTAAGACTGCCAAAAACCAAAATGAAGAACCGAATATTTCAAGATTACAAAGCATAGTTGCATTTTTTTGCGGAATGTTTGTCGGGGTTGTAAGTTCTGTGCTTGGCATCAGCGGTGCTTTAATTTTTAGGCCTGTGATAATAAACGGTTTTAAAATTGCGGAAAAATATGCCACAAAGGCAGTGCGTTTTTTACTGTTAACGGCAACAATAAGCGGTTCGCTGTTTTATTTATTTGCCGGGGGCAAATTTCATACACATATTTTGTTGCTCGGCGTTTTAATTGCCCTTGGAGGGGCATTTGGTTTTCCGTTGGGTGTGAGATACGGCAAAATAGTTATAAAAAGGGGATATGTAAAAATTTTACAGAAAAGTTTCGGCAGTATAATTTTGATTATTATCACAAATGCAATTTTAAATTTACTTGAATATATTACTTTCAGCCGTTATTTGATGATAATTTGTGCAATAGTTTTATTTATATCTATCAATCTTTTTACTTTTTATACGGTTAAACATCCGCGGACTAAATAATTTACTTCTTAAAAATCAAAAATGCCGCACAAATAATTAAAGCAAAACCGGCATAGTGGTTCCAGCGTAAATCTTCTTTAAGGTAAGTTATACTGAATACGGCAAAAACAATAAGGGTAATAATTTCCTGCATACCTTTAAGTTGCGGTGCGCTGTAATACATGTGCCCTATACGATTTGCCGGAATTAAAAAACAATATTCAAAAAATGCTATTAACCAACTTGTAAGAACAATAATCCAAACGGCTTTATCTTTAAAACGCAAATGGCCGTACCAGGCAAAAGTCATAAAAATATTTGAAATTGTTAATAAAATTATAGGTTTGTACATAAAGGTAGAAGTTAATCACTCCAACTTGGGGTAAAAGAGTTTCCTTTAATATTTGCAATTAAATGTTGTGCACTGCCGTCGGCATCCATAACATAAATTTGGCGTTTACCTGCGCGGTTCGTTGTGAAAGCGATGAATCTCCCGTCGGGGGACCACCAAGGGTCTTCATTAGAGCCATTATCAGCGGTAAGTTGCCTTAATTGGCCGCCTGTAATATCAACTAAGAAAATATCTATCGGGTGGTTTGCAGACTGACGTCCTGCAAAAGCAATCCAGTCGCCGTTAGGAGACCATTGTGGAGAGTCCGTCCAGTTAAACCTTGTTAAACGGCGTGTTTGTTGTGTTTCAAGATTCATAATATAAATTTGGGGGTTCCCTGATCGGTTTGAAACAAATGTTACAAATTTACCGTCGGGTGAAAAGGACGGTGAACCGTCAACACCGTATTTGTCTGTAAGTTCTAAGGTACGGCCGCTTGAAAGTTCTTTTAAATAAATGCTTGGGTTTTGGCCCCTTGATAAAGTCATAACAAGTTTTTTACTGTCTGGAGAAACACCGCCGATTAAGTTTAAACCCTTGTCCTGCATAACAGGGGAATTTGTGCTTTCCTTTAAGTCAAGCACATAAATTTGCGGGTTTCTGTTGCGGTAAGTAGTGTAATAAAGTTTTGTGCCGTGGTTTGCCCATCGCGGAAGCAAAGAAATAGATTTATCATTTGTAAGTTTTGCCAAGTTATAGCCGTCATAATCAACTATATAGATTTCTTTTCTGCCTGTACTGTCATTTGCAAAGGCAATTTTTGTAGTAGAAAGCCCGCGTTTGCCGGTTAATAATTTAATAATTTGGTCAGCAAACATGTGGGCACTTTTGCGAATACTTTTTGTAGGTACTTTAAAACTTTTTGCAAGTAAGCCTTTTTTTGAAGCAGTATCATACATATATGCTTTTATTTGCCACACATCTTCTGTGTCTGTGTCCAAAAAATCAAAGAAAACATAATATAAAATATTTTTCCTTTCCATATTCGCAAGTTGCGGCCCAAGTGAAGAAATTTGTGCAGGAGCACTATCTTCAATATTAAAGTAACGGGAGCGATATAAATCACTCCTTAAAACATCTGCAAAAAGATTACTGTAAGTCTTTTCTTCTGCAGAGGCTGCGTCACTTGGGCTGTTGGCCGCAAGGCCGATTTTTGGCAAATCATTAGGATTATATTTTGTTGAAAGCCCTATATATACATCAGTTTCTTTAGCATATAAAAAAACCGGTAGTAGAATAAAAAACAAAAGTAAAAATTTTTTCATTATTTAATACCTTTTAAAACATTTTTCGCTTCTTTTGCTGCTTTTGATTTCGGATAATCTTCAATAATGGAATCTAAATAATTTTTTGCTTCTTCTGTTTTGCCTAAAGGAATTATGCTTTTTGCATAAACAAGCCTTGCGCTTGCCATTAAGGAACTCTTAGGAAATTTTTCCATCAAAGTTGCTGCTGTTACGGCAGCGGATTGATAATCTTTTTGTTCGTAGTAAATTCTTGCTATATTTAAATATGCCTCTTGCGCTGCTGTGCCTTTTGATTCCGTTGCTTTTAAATAGAGGCCAAAACCTTTTAAGGCACTTTCATATTGTTTCGCTTCAAGCTGTTTTTTTGCCTGTGCATAAATTTCAGTAGGCAAAACTGTGGTATTGGTATTTTTTAGGGATGCTTCCAAATTGTCCATTTTTGAACTCAAATCATCAAGTTTATAATCAAAATTTTCTATATGATCTGTGGCTTGGGTTAAGCGGCCCATTATCTCTTCCATTTGGACGGCATTATCTGCCTGGTTTTGTTGTAATTCATTTAAAATCTTACTGAGTTCTGATACTTGTAGTTTTAAAATAGATGTGTCTTCTTGTGTTGCTAAACATCCTGATAAAAGAAAAGAGGCACCCCCTAAAAAAAGAAATAATTTATAAAAACTTCTAATCATAAAGTGTGCCTCCTTTAAACTATTTGGCAGATGCTACTGTATCTGCTCTTCTATTTTTTGCCCAGCAAGATTCTGTTTGATCTGTGCAGAGCGGGTTTTCTTCACCATAAGAAATGGCTGTGATATTTTCTGCTTTAATGCCGAGTTTGATGTAGTAATCTCTTACTTCATTTGCTCTTTTTTGGCCTAAAGCGATATTGTAGGCAATAGTGCCTCTGTCATCACAGTTACCTTCAACGGTAATATTGTTGATGCCTTTAACTTTTAAGAGTTCGGCATTGGCTTTTAAAATGTTTCTTGCCCCTTTTGACAAGGAATATTCATTTAAAGCGAAGAATACAGGTGATAAGTTGATTTCAAGATTTTCACCTGCTACGACGACTTCTTCCTCTTCTGCAACTATTGCATCATAGTTAGAGTCGGCTGCGGCTTGTAAATCTGCTGCGGCATCCGCTTTTTGGTTTTTACTGCAAGCGGCTAAACCGAGAGCAAGCCCAAGAACTAACATTAAGTTTAGTGTTTTTTTCATGTTTATCCTCCGTAAATATATAATACTAATTTGCTAAAGAACAGTCAATAACATAAAGAATGTTTTACGTGTTAACGTTCCGCATTATGCGCACAAACGCATGTAACGCGCTTGTATATTTAAGTAATTTTCAATTTTTCCTTTCCTAGAATACCGAAAATCGCTACGCTCCTATACTTCTGGGTATTCGTCGTCAAGGATAAAATTGAAAATTCCATTAAATCTACTGCGCGATGCGTAAACACTCACACCCACTACGGTTACATGCTCGTGCAGTGTGAAAGAAAAACTAAAATTTCCTCAAAAATAATTGCCGGGTTTGCACGTACGGTTTGGCTTTATTAATAAAATTTCTTTATCTTATTGCCTTCACCCTTTGCTCGGCGTTTTTCCGTCCATTTTTTACATAGGTAACGACTGTAAAAATGGGTGGTGACAATGGGAAGAAGGGTTTATAAAAAGTCTCAACGGTTGTGAACCCTAACATAAAATATTTTTTAAGGTGTTTAATATCTGTTTTACTTCGGCTAGTTTATTATTCTGTGTTCCGAAAATTCTAAAACCGTCACCGTTTTGTGATGGCAAAAATTCTATTTTACCGACAAATATTTGCATTATTTTGGTTAGGGCATTTTCGGGTATTTGTGCATTTCTCGCAAAGTAAAAATCATAGAATCTTTGGCCGGCTTCAATGGTGCGTATTTTCATTTCTCCGGCGTCAGAAGATATTTGCATTATTTCAATTAAATTATTTAATTCTTGTGGTGCCGGGCCGCATAAATCTTCAAGTTTTTGTTTTAGTTTTTGTTTTGTTTCCAGGTCTGCTTCCAAAAAGTCTTTATAAAATTTTAGACGTTCTTCGTCACTCGGCAAATAGTCTGGGGCAATGAAAGCCGGCACACCCAGGTTAACTGTTGCATACATTTTACGGACTATAGGCTCCCCGCGAAGTTTTTTAACTTCGTTTGCCACCAAATCACAATATAAAGAAAGCCCTACAGCATTTACATAACCATGTTGTCTGATTCCGAGCAAGTCGCCGCCGCCGCGAATTTCCAAATCACGTAAAGCAAGTTTAAAACCGCTGCCAAGTTCGCTAAACTCAAGCAGGGCGGACAAACGTTTTTGTGCTTCGGCATAAGATGGTTTGCTTTTCTTTTTAGGGAAATAAAAATCTTCGGGGTTAAAATCTTCCTCGCGTTTATTTAGTATCCAAGACGGCGCAAGCAAATAACAGTATGCCTTTTTATTTCCGCGCCCGATTCTTCCCCTTAATTGATACAATTGCGCAAGCCCGAAGTTTTGTGGGTTTTCCACAATCAAAGTGTTCGCGTTTGTAACATCAAGCCCGCTTTCTACAATGGTGGAACAGAGTAAGATATCATATTTTTTATTGTAAAAATCCCACAAAGTCTTTTCAAGTTCCTGTTCCGGCATTTGACCGTGTGCGCAAATTATTTTTATTTCCGGCATAAGTTTTTGCAAATATTCGCGCTTTTCTTCCATTGTGGAAACGGTATTAAAAAGGTAAAAAACTTGTCCGCCGCGTGCAAGTTCCTGGCGGACAGCATTGGTTACGATATCGTCTTGATAAGCACACAAAAAAGTTTTAATAGGCATGCGGCCTTGGGGCGCGGTTTGGATAATTGACATTTGCCGTAAAGCAGAAAGCGATTGGTTTAAAGTGCGCGGTATCGGCGTTGCGGAAAGCATTAAAGTGTGTACGCCTACACTTTTGGCTTTAATTTTTTCTTTCTGTTTTACGCCGAAGCGGTGTTCTTCATCCACAATACACAAACCCAAATTTTTAAAAGTAACATCTTTTGAAAGCAAACGATGTGTACCTACAACAATATCAACTTTGCCCTGTTTAATATTTTCCACAATCTTTTTCTGCTCACTTTTTGTTTGGAAACGGCTAAGCATTTCAATATTTATCGGGTAGGCTTGCAAGCGTTCTCTGAAAGTTTTGAAATGCTGGCTTGCCAGCACGGTGGTGGGTACCAAAACAA
>CAMUXX010000065.1 GCA_947164805.1 uncultured Elusimicrobia bacterium
ATAAGGAACAGCCGTGTTTCTGATGCTATGCATATTTTGGATATATTATCTGATGCACAGGAAAAATATTTTATGGAACATGGGGAATATGCAAGTGATTTAAGTGAACTTAAGGTACCTATAAAAAACTTAATTCCGGATGAAGGTGAAAATTTAATCCGTACAAAAAATTTGGAATAGAGTAAAATAGACGAAGATGAATGTCTTCAAGCCGTATCTAAACATGGCAATTATACTTTAGTTAAGAATTATAAAAATAAGTCTAAAGTAAATTGTGTCGGTGATGACTGTCAATATGTTTCCGATTATGTAGGATCAGTTGCAAATTTAAGTGATGTTTGCCCGGCTCTTTATGAGTGTGATAAAAATCAGGAAACTTGTGATAATTTGCATTTCTGGGGGGAAAAGCGTTGTGAGTGTCGTTGCCTTCAGGAGAAGTTTTTGGAATGTGAAGGCGAATTAGATTATGACACTTGTGAATGTATTGTCACTCCGGAAGAACAACCATGTGAAGGTGTTCCGCAATTAAATTCCGGTGAGGAGGATGCCAGCGGTCAAATAGATGTTAAACCTTGTGTTGTTACTAATAATGGAGTGAAATATTGCGGTACTCGGACTGCAAAAGAACAAACGTGTAAAGATAATAAATGGTATTGGGAGTTCCGTGGAGTTGCTTGTGATGCCTCATTACCAAAGCCGGAAGGAGAAAATATTACTTCTAATGGCGGATGTTTCTATAAAGAAGAGGACTATAGTTGTGAATTTGGAGAAAATAATCAACCTCAGTGGGTTAGTGTAGGAATTTCCGGAGAATGGAAACCTACGGTAACCGGTAATAACTGCGAAGATGGTCTTACTCGTCCTCAAGGTCAGGATACTTTTTGCGACAATTGTAAATTAAAAGGATGCGCAAGCGGTTCCGTGCTTAATACACAAATAGGAGGGAAACAATGCCTTAGATATGGAATGATAGATGGAGTATATTCAGCATATGTTAATAATGCGAATTCTAGATGTGAACCTCCATGGGATTTCCCCAGCGGTTTTACTGTTGGCCCCTATGATAGTGAAAGTGTTGTGGCATGTAATTCCGACCATCATCAGGAATGTTCTGGAGATGAAAGTGAGGTGGTATGTTCAGGAGGTCCTAATCTTATTGGTTCTCGTAAGATATGGATAGGACATCATGCTGAGTATCTTGGAAATGGCGTAATAAGCGGTAGCGGGGAAGTGATACATGATCAGTTTGGAACAATACAAGAGTGGTGTCGTTCTCGGTATGCATTAGAATATGCTAACATCAGAGCCGTAACAGCCGAACAACTACGTTTTTGGGCTGGTTCCCAGGGATGTATCGGTAGTTGTCATTGTGATCCGGAGAAAACGCATTGTAGGTCTAGAAGAATAAATAACACTTCTAATACGTGGGCATGTTATCAAAGAACAGGTGATGTTATTAACGTCAATCCAGGAACGATACAGTGGCTCGATAACTAATTAATATCATCATTTCAAAATTCCCCGGCTTGTAAATTGAAAAGCCGGGGAATTTTACGTTTTATTATTTGAAAATAGATATACAATGATGTATTAAGTTATATTATTTTAAATACTGTACGGCAAAGTCGGGGGTAATATCGTAAACTTTATCGCTTGCACTTTCGTTTACAGCAGGCTGGTAAGGATATTTTTCCGCTTCGTTAAAGACAAAAACTATAAAGGTTCTTGCTTGACCGTTGCCCAGTATTTCCTCATAAAAACTTATACGGATAGGTAAATTAGACCTTTTCACTTTCGCACCTAGGTAAGTAGAAACAGGCCAACGCCGATCAGGCAAGTTTTGCATTTTGGAATTTAAATAAATAGAAGCCGGTAAATTAAAACTGTGAAACTTTGCAATTTTTGTCGGGTCTGTTAAAATTTTTTTAAGTACACTGCCTTTTTTCATCTCATCATATGGTACAGTATAGGGCATAGCAGCCTTATCAGCAACTATAAACATAGCATGAGGGTTATCTAAATAACCTTTCATGTTTACTTCAATAGTTCGTCTATTAGGAACTTGTAATTCCCATAAAGCGGCATTCATCATATTTCTTCTGTCTATCGGGGTATTTGTACCTATATAGTCTTTACATTTTCTCACAGTTCTGTAATCTTTGATTTTATAATGTTGAGGATTTATTGTGCTAACTGCTCTTGTTGCTTTTGTCGCAGGGCCTCTTTGGGCAGGTTGTTCTTGTTGTGCTTGAATCATAATAGCTTCTTTACCTATGGCACAATGTTCTAAAATGTAATAATCGGTAGATGTCGGCAACATTTCATCATCTATTTCAAGATTTGGCGGAATTGCATATATTGCAATTGTCCGTTTTTTAGTTGGTGTAACGCCTTGCATCACTTGAACCTCTGCAAAAACTGCAGTATTTAAAAATAAGATTAAAGAAAATATTAATATATTTCGCATTAATATAATAATAGCAAATTATTTGGTATTAAGATATTGATAAACAGGCCTATGCTGATAAAAGGCCCAAAGGGTATTGTTTTATTTTCGGGGTTTTTCTTTAAAATAAATAAAATTGCATAATAAATCAAAGCGGAAAATGAGGAAATAATCAAAGTTGAAATTACCCCATTAAATCCGGTTAATGTACCGACGGCCGCAATTAATTTGATATCACCGCCGCCCATGGCTTCCTTTTTAAAAGCCATGCTTCCTATCAAGGCAATAGCCCAAAGCCCGAAAAATCCCACAGCACCACCGGTAATGCATTGTATAAATTTTGGTTTCAAATCCCCACTGAAGGCAGGGTTAATAAAAAACACCAAAAGCCCCAAGACGGTTAAGCCTATGGAAAATCTGTCCGGTATGATATAAAGTTTAAAATCTATCATGGACAAAACTATCAAAGAGTAAGTAATAATTAATGCGATGGCAGTCCAGTAAGTCAAACCGAAATTACAAACAACAAGCAAAGTTAATAATGATGTTACTGCTTCAATAAGCGGGTATTGTATGGAAATTTTTTCTTTGCAATTCCTGCATTTGCCGCGTAAAATCAAATAACTTAATATTGGAATATTGTCATAAAATTTGATTTTTGTTTTGCATCTCGGGCAAGTTGATGGTGGCCACCAAAGAGATACATTTGCCGGTATCCTATAAATGCAAACATTTAAAAAACTGCCTATTACCGCACCGAAAATTAAACTAAAAATATAAATAAATAATTCCATAAATTCCTTTAATTTTTAATCGGCATTTGGGTAAACTTCGCAATAATCTTTATCGGACTTATTGTTTATATAAAGCCAGCCGCCTGTTCCGTCAAAAATTTGTTGGTAACTGGTACCTTCTTTCACTTTATTACTTGCTTGCCCGTTATGATAATACGGGGGTAAATTATCCAAATAATCACCTTTAAGATCTGCCAGGTGTATCGGACAAAGGCCTTCATTATCACCACGGTAAACGGCAAGGGCTTCCCTGATAATTTGCTCATTTTTTTGTGAAATACTTTCTTGGGCGAGATCTTTCAAATCTCTTACTTTTTTAACACATAGAACAGAGAGCAAAATAATCAAGAAAACGGTTACAATTATTTCCCTTGCAAATATGGTATTCTTTTTCATATTATTTCAAATGTGTTAAGACATAGACGATTAATTTAACATCGTCCAACACAAAACTCAAACGGGTTCTTTCATTTGGGCCGTGCGGATTGCTGTAAATTTTTGAGCCGACTACCGCAGGTAAACCTAAATTTCTGATATCTGCTGCAAAAGTTCCGCCGCCTACGCCGATAATTTTCGGTTCAACTTTATTTACTGCTCTTACTGCCTCTGCATAGGCTTTAACCAAAGGTGAATCTTGCGGTGTTGCTTTAGATGAAATATTCATTACTTTTTCAAAGGTAACTTTTACTTTAAAATCGTTTTCTACTGTATCAGCTATTTTTTCAATTTCTTCCATTACTTCTTCTTTTGAATAGCAAGGGAAAATGCGGCAGTCCATATAAAACACATCTGTTCCCGGAATTATGTTTACAATTGGAACATTTGCTTCTTTTTTGGTTAATTCAAAAGTGCTTACATCCGGGGAAAATAAAGGATCTTGTTTATTAAACTTATTTCTAAGCCCTTCAGTCAGGCGGACAGCCAAATTTGCCGCTGCTTCGGCAGCATTTCTACCCAAGTTAGGAATAGATGCATGGCATTGTTTTCCGGTAACAGTAAATTTAAACCATAAGGTGCTTTTTTCCGCAATTTCAATTTCACGGCCTTCCGGATCCCCGCAATCTTGGATTATAAAAAGGTCGTCTTTTCCAAAGATATCCGGGCGTTCTTTAAGTAAATATTCAAGGCCGTATTCATTACCTTCTTCTTCATCACTTAAAAGCATAATACCCAAATTGATCGGTGGACGTTTGCCGCTTTCTGCAATTGTTTTTGCGGTTAGTATTGCTGCTACAACTGCCTGTTGGTTATCTTCCACACCGCGGCCGTAAATAGTATCTTTGTCTTTATCTAAAGTAAGTTCAAAGGGGTTTGTTTTCCATAAAGATAAATCCCCTGCGGCAACAACGTCCATATGTGCCATAAGCCATAAGGTTTTACTTTTATCCTGCCCGTAATATTTTGCAATAATGTTCGGGCGGATATTACCTTCTGCAGTATCATCCGGTGCATCAACATGGAATAATTCATCAAATTTAATTTTATTCAATTCACCTTCAAGATATAAAGCCTTTTGATATTCGCCTTTTCCGCCGACTTTGGGGGAAATTGCCGGGCGGCAAGTCATATTCTTTTGCAGTTCCAAAGCATATCCTTTCATTTTGCTTATATTATTAAACATTTTTTCCATATATTCTCCTAGAATGGGTTTTTAATATCTATAAATTCCGTGCTTACTTTGTACTTTTTATCTATATACTTTTTAAGCGCTGAAATTCCTAGTTTTTCAGAATTATAATGCCCCATCGCTATAAAATTTATTTTGCCTTCCCTGGCAAGTTCTTGCACATACTCATCACGGGAGCCGCAGATATAAAGATCCGCTTTTTCCTGAATGGCTTCTTCAAGCATATCATGCGCGCCGCCACTGACTATTGCAACCGTTTTTATTTGTTTTGGGCCGAAGTTTAAACCTTCACCGCCGAGCATTTTGAAAATACTTTCAAAACTTTTCACCTTAGTTAAATTGCCTTTGAAACCGATTTTCAAACCTTTGTAAGTTCCGAAAGGTTTTAAATTTTTTAAACCTAGCAATTTAGCAAGCCCGGCATTATTACCCATTATAGGATGTTTATCCAAGGGTAGATGATATGCAACCAAATTTAAATCGTTTTTAATTAAAAACCTGATACGCGCGCCGAAAACACCTGTTAATTTTTGCTCATGGCCCCAAAGTAAACCGTGGTGAACAATAATCATTTGCGCACCTTTTTTGACGGCTGCCTCAAACAAAGCCATATTGGCTGATACCCCAAAAACAATTTTTTTTATTTCTTTTGTACCTTCAACCTGAAGGCCGTTTTGTTCAGGGGTTAAGTCAATTTGCAAAAGTTTATTAAGGTCTTTAACGATTGTGCGTGCAAACTCCATATAATTATGTTATCATTTTATTAAGATGAATAAAATACCTTTTTTGTTTTTGTTATTATTTTTGGCAACGGAAATTTTTGCATACCCCGTCGCACCAAGCCTTGAAGTTTGGGAAAAGCACCCCGGCAAAATTTACCCTATAACTGTTGAATACCCCCCAGAAGGCGCAAAAATAAGCGAGGGTGCAAAAGGTATT
>CAMUXX010000066.1 GCA_947164805.1 uncultured Elusimicrobia bacterium
ATTTATGAATATACTTCAAAAAACTTTTTGCCGTACTTATCAACTTTGCTTTAGGGCGGCTATGCCTATTTTGCCATATCATAAAACAACGGTTTATCACTCAATAAACGATATTGTTACTATTTTAAATAAAGAAAATAAAAAATGTGCCTTAATAGTTAGTGACCAAGGTATAAGGCAAAGCGGTATTATTGATATTTTAACTAATATTTTAAAGCAAGCAAATATCAAATATGCCGTTTACGATAAAACACGGGCAAACCCTACTATTCATAATATTGAAGATGGTTTAAAACTTTACAAAACAAATAAATGTGATTCTTTAATTGCCATTGGCGGTGGTTCTTCTATGGACTGTGCAAAAGCAATCGGTGCAAGGGTTGTTTACCCTAAAAAGAGTATCAGGCAAATGAAGGGTTTAATGCATGTTCTTAAAAAAATACCTACTTTGGTAACAATTCCCACTACAGCCGGTACCGGTAGTGAGGTTACAGTTGCCGCTGTTATAACAGACTCTGAACAAAAGCACAAATATGCCTTAAATAATTTTACTTTTATACCTTATTATGCAATACTTGATCCAAAATTAACAGTTACTTTGCCGAAATCTTTAACTGCAACAACCGGCATGGATGCCTTAACCCATGCCGTTGAAGCCTATATCGGCCGTTCAACAACGCGCGAAACACGCAAACTTGCCATAGAGGCAACCCAACTTGTTTTTGAAAATATCTTAAACGCTTATAATAACGGGCTTGATATAAATGCTCGTGCAAATATGTTAATGGCGGCTTATAAAGCGGGAATAGCATTTTCAAAGTCTTATGTAGGTTATATTCATGCGATAGCGCACTCCTTGGGCGGTCAATATAATATTCCGCACGGTCTTGCCAATGCTGTTTTAATGCCTTATGTCTTGGAAGGTTACGGCAAAACTGTTTATAAAAAACTTCATAAACTGGCTATAGCAGTCGGTTTAAGTAATAAAAATGAATCAAGTAAAACTGGGGCAGAGAAATTTATTAAAGCCATTAAAAACTTGAACAAACAAATGAATATCCCAACAAATTTTGATATTATAAAGGAAGAGGATATTCCCCAAATGGCACGCTATGCTGCCAAGGAAGCCAACCCCTTATATCCCGTACCTAAACTTATGAATAGAAAGGAACTTGAAAAGTTTTATTATCAAGTCAAAGGTAACAAAAATGGAACTAAATAAAATACTTGAAAAGCAAAGAACATTTTTTAAAAGCGGCGCAACGCTTGATATTGATTTGCGCCTTGCAAAACTCAAACTTTTAAAAGATACAATTAAACAATATGAGGGGGAAATTGCCTCTGCATTAAAACAAGACCTCGGTAAAAGTGATTTTGAAAGTTTTATGTGTGAAATCGGCCTTGTATATGAAGAAATCAATTATATGCTAAAGAATACAAGGTGTTTGTCTGCAGGAAAAACGGTGCATACACCGCTTGTAAATTTTGTTTCACGCAGTTACATAAAACCCACGCCTTACGGGAACACTTTAATTATTAGCCCGTGGAACTATCCGTTTTTACTGACTATGGATCCCTTAATAGATGCTGTTGCCGCAGGCAATACCGCCATGATCAAACCCAGTAAAAATTCCATGGCAACAACTTTAATTATGGGCAAAATTATTCGTGCATGTTTTAAAGAGGAATATGTTTATTTGGTGGACCAAGATATTGATAGCGCGCGTAATTTAATTAAAGAAAAATTTGATTTTATATTTTTTACCGGCAGTTCAAATGTCGGTAAAGAAGTTTTAAGATGTGCGGCGGAGAATTTAACACCTGTTGTTTTGGAATTGGGTGGTAAAAGTCCGTGCATAGTGGACCAAAGCGCAGATTTAAAACTTGCCGCGCGGCGTATAGTTTTCGGTAAATTTTTAAATTGCGGGCAAACTTGTGTTGCCCCGGATTATGTTTTGTGCCATAAAAGTATTGCCCAAGAGTTACAAAAACAACTTTGCACACAGGCGCAAAAACAATACGGCAAAAAACCTTTGGAAAATAAGAATTACGGTAAAATTATCAGCGTAAAACATTTTGAACGTTTAAGTGATTTAATGGAACCTTCAAAAATAATTTACGGTGGCCAAACAAATAAAGATACTTTGCAAATTGCTCCTACTATTATGGCAAATGTAACTTGGGAAGATAAAATTATGCAGGAAGAAATCTTTGGCCCTGTTTTGCCCATTTTAACTTTTGAAAATATTGAAGAAGTTATTGATTTATTAAACAAAAAACCTAAACCGCTTGCCCTTTATTTATTTTCAAACGATAAACAAACAATTAAACAAATTACAAGCCGCTTACGTTACGGCGGTGGTTGCATAAATGATACTATTGTTCATCTTGCTACGACAGAAATGCCCTTTGGTGGTGTGGGTGAAAGCGGCATGGGTTCTTATCACGGTGAGCAAGGCTTTAAAACTTTTACGCATACAAAGAGTATCGTGGATAAAAAGAATTGGATAGATTTCCCAGTCCGCTACTCTCCGTATAAGAAAATTTATTTAAAACTCTTAAAATTTTTGCTTAAATGATTTTAAATTTGTCTGCAAGGGCGAAATGAATAAAGCTAAACCGAGCGTACAAATCTGGCAAGTATTTTTGAGGAAATTTTAGTTTTCTCTTTGACGACGAATACCTAGAAGTATAGGAGCGAAGCGATTTTCGGTATTCTAGGAAAAGAAAAACTAAAATTTACCAAAAAGAATTAGCCAGCAAAAAACTAAAGAACCAAATTTCAATATAAATAAGATATAATTTAATTATGAAAAAATTATTAATATTAACATTAGCAGTACTCTCTTTTGCTGCTTGCAATAAAGCAGCAAAACCTGCGCCGGAAAATCAAACGGCGCAAAATGCGCAAGTTTATATCTTACCGGGTCTGAAAGGGGACAGTTATAATTTTACCAAAAAAATTCAAGAAAAACCCGTTGTAGTTGCTTTTATGGCAGGCTTTTGCGGCTGGTGTAAAAAAATGGTTCCCTATGTTGATGAACTTGCCGCTAAAGTGCCGCCTGCGCAAGCAGATATCATAATTGCTTTTATGGATGAAGACTCTTCAAGCCTTGTGGATTTGGAACCTGTTAAGGAATCTAAAAATGTTAAAATTTATTATAATGCGCTCGATTTAATGCATGAACAGGGTGTTAACAGTTTTCCTAATATAATACTTTTTAAAGACGGCAAACAAGTCGAAACATGGCGCGGTTATTCCCCGGTACATGTTGATGATATTTTAGATACTCTTAAAGACTTAAAATAAAAATTGCCCCCTGCTTTCAGTAAAAATTTACTGTATTTACAGGGGGATTTTTATTGATGTTGCAAGGTAGCCGAAAAATTTGCTATCATATATATAGTGATAATTCACTTGCCGAGGTAGCTCAGTGGTAGAGCACTGGTCTGAAAAACCAGGTGTCGACAGTTCGATCCTGTCCCTCGGCATTCTTCATTATATAAGTAAATTATTTTATTTTGCCTCTCTTTGTTAAAAATGATATACTGAACTTAGAAGTTTTTTAATGTAGGGCTTATACCCCTAATAAAATTTAATCTGTTTTTGGAGCCGTTAAAGAAACGGATGTGCTTTGGGAAACCAAAGTCCTTCTCAAGTCCAAAAACAGCCGAGATAATGTACAAAAGCGATTGCTGTTGTATATTTAGTTTTCCCATCTTTTAGATGGGAAACTACGGCTGTTATTATGTGACACTTGAGAAGGTACATAATCATCAGCCGTTTTTTATTGGCTGAATTTAGGAGGTTTTATGTCTTTTATATTAGCGCTTTTTTGTTTTTTTCTTGTTATGCTTCTTGCTTTTTATATAGTTTACCTGATTGCAAAACATGATAAGAATATTTAAATTTTCTTTGACGACGAATACTAATAAGAATGTAGCAGAAGGAATTTAACCGTAGAAAATCGGGACTGCCAATTTCCTCTCTCAAAATTATATAATATATATATGAACTTTCAAGACATTATTCATAATCTCCAGGTATATTGGAAAAAGCAAGGTTGCCTTGTAGTGCAACCATACGATTTGGAAAAGGGTGCAGGTACTTTCAACCCTTTTACATTTTTCGGTTCTCTTACACCGAAACCGACCAGCGTTTGTTACGTCGAACCATGCCGCCGCCCCGCTGACGGCAGATATGGGGAGAACCCAAACCGCCTCGGCAAATATTATCAATTTCAAGTTATTTTAAAACCGTCACCTGCCAATATTCAACAACTTTATTTAAACTCTTTAAAAGCAATCGGGCTTGATCCGGAAATTCATGATGTCCGCTGGATTGAAGATGATTGGCAATCCCCAACACTTGGTGCATCAGGTGTTGGTTGGGAAATTTGGCTTGACGGTATGGAAATTACACAGTTTACCTACTTCCAAATTATGGCCGGTTACAATTTAAAACCTATTACGGTTGAAATTACTTACGGCCTTGAGCGCCTTGCAATGTACTCACAAAAGAAAGATACAATTTTTGATATTATGTGGAACGATACTACTACTTACGGCGAAATGGTAAAAGAAAGCGAAAGGCAATTTTCCCATTATAATTTTGAAGAAGCAAATGTTGCAAACCTCCGCCGATATGTGGAAGAAAATGACGAGGAGTGCCGCGCACTTTGCAAAAAAGGTTTATATTTGCCTGCTTATGACTGCGCTATGCGTGTTTCCCATTACTTTAATACACTTGAAGCACGCGGTGCAATATCTGTAAGTGACAGAACAAATATTATTGCTAAAATCAGACATTTAGCAAAACTTTGTGCTGGCGAATATATCAAACAACATGAAGAAAAGGAGGCCGCCAAATGAACGCACTTTTACAAATAGGAACGGAACATCTGCCCGCCCGTTTTCTAAGGCCTGCTTTGGAGCAGCTTAAAGAAAACGCAGTAAAAATTTTAGAGGAAAACCGCCTTAGTTACAAAACTTTGGAAACTTACGGCACATACAAAAAATTAGTTCTTGAAATTAAAGATTTGGCTGAAGTCAGCGAAGACATTTCAAAAGAAGTTAAAGGGCCTCCGGCCAAATTATTAAAAGGTACAGACGGTAAATTTACCCCTCAGGCTTTAGGCTTTGCAAGTAAAAACGGAATTAAAGCAGAACAATTAATTGTAAAAGAAACGGAAAAAGGCCCCTTCATTTATGCCGACATTAAAATCAAAGGTATTAAAACGGAAAAGTTGCTTACACAAATTTTCCCGGCACTTATTAAGAGTTTGAATTTTGCAAAAAATATGGTGTGGGAAGATTCCGGCTTTCGCTTCGCACGTCCGATAAGAAGTATTATTGCCTTATACGGCACAAAAGTTATTAAGTTTGAAATTGCCGGTGTAAAATCTTCAAATAAAGCCTACGGTTTAAGTTCATTTAAGCAAACACCAATAATAATAAAAAGCCCGGAAACTTATAAAGATGCTTTAAAAAATCAAATTCATCCGATACTTGTTGATATTGAAGAACGCAAAAAAGCCTTGCTTCGCAGTATTGAAAGTTGCACAAAACTTTTAGGTTATCAGGCAGATTTGGATGAAGATTTAATAAATGAAACCGTGAATTTTACGGAACATCCGATTGCCCTTGCCGGGGATATGGCATTAAGTTTTATGAAACTCCCCAAGAAACTTTTAACAACAGTTTTGAAAACACAAATCAAGATGTTCCCTGTTGTTGATAAAAAGAGGGAACTGCAGCCGCATTTTATTGCAGTGCGTGATGGTGTTTCAGTTAACCAAGAAGAA
>CAMUXX010000067.1 GCA_947164805.1 uncultured Elusimicrobia bacterium
GATGTTTTTACACTGGATGAAGCGGATTTAACTGCTTTAACGGCAGAGGATGCTACCGCCGGTGCTCCAGAGCCTGATGCTTGTTGTGCTGCTACCGGTGCCGGTGGAACAACTTCAGTGACGCTAATTACATTAGCAGTTACTTGGTTCGGAGCTGGGGCATAAGAAAGCTGTTGGTTAGCCACAGCGTTTGTAGATGCAACTTCTGCAGATGCAGACACAAGATTATTTGCCGAAGTTTTCTGACCTGATTTAACTACGGTCTTAACTCCTCTATAATGTGGTGGTATGCAACATTTTTCGTTTGTTTTAGAAACCGTACTGCAAGTTGGCAAACCTTCTGTACCGGGAACACCGCAGGTTGGTGCAGCTGATGCTACTAACGCAAATGTCATTAAAGCAAAAACTGCCGTAAATACTGTAAGGAATATCTTTTTCATGTTTATCCTCCTTACCTAAATTATAATAGAATTTTTATATTTCGTCAAGAGATAATCGTTATAATTTTTTAGCATAATTTTAAAAAATTTGCTATGATAAATATATGGTAATATATTCACTTAGCTTTTTATTCTGTTTAGGGTTACTCTTTTACTTCATAGCGAAGTATAAAGAAAATGATTTGCCTGAAGAAGAATTTTCTTGGATAGAAGAATTTGATCGGGCAGAAAAAGAACCTATCCTTGATAATGTACCTGATAATAAGGATTCTAACCAAACCCCGGTACAAGATTTTTTTGACGGTGTTAAAAAAGAAGCAAATGCCGTGCAACAAGTACAAAAACTTTTTTTAAAAACAGATTCTTTGCCAGCAAGGGAGATTTTTGATTTGAAAGATAAAGTAAGGGATTTTAGTTATAATTTGGAAGAAAACCGCCTTCTTGAAGAAAAACATTATAATGAATTAAAATCCCTTGCGGAAAATCTTGAAAAGCGTTTAACCTCTTTTGAAAATGAGTATATAAATAATCTTTACCCGATTTTAAATAATTTAATTAAAGAACTTGAAAGTTTTCAAAATAAAAATACAAATAATTAATCTTTTAAACTTATTGCTTTAATTGGTCTACCATAAAAATAATTATAAAGTATTCAAAAATAGATTATATTTCGTAATTAAAATATAGTAAAATATCTTATATATGAAGTCAACTAAAAAAGATGCTTTACGCATAAAACAGAATAGTATACCTTATGTTGTCAAAGAAGGGGCAATTGACCTTGATTTAACAGGACGTTATGTTTGCATTTATACATTGGACAAGGCCGGTAATTATTCTTATATTTACGGTTTGCATAATATTTTTGATAAATATTTTAAGGAAAATATAAAGACTAATGACATACACCGTTATGCGAGTGATACGGCTTTCAGCGGTAAAAGTGTTTCTTATGAATGGTTTGACAGTACTTATGTTCCCACATTTTTTCATACCTTGGTTATACCTTTGAGTAATGAAGAGGGGGAAGTATCTTCCCTTCTTTTTATTATCAGCCAGCTTGATGAAGTGTTTGTTCATAAAGATAAAATGATTTTGGCGGAGAGAACTGGGCAGAGTTTTTTTAGGATTATAATGCAAGCAAGGGAAGAAGAAAAGCGTTTGGTAACATCTGCTATACATGATCAGTTGGGTAATTTTTCTATCAGAACCAATGCTTTAATTGAAATTTTAAAAGAGGATATAACCAAAAACAGTTTAAATGAGGCCCTCAAAAGTTTGGGTGATTTAGAGCAGGCTGTTAAAGAATCTGTACGTTCTATGAAGGAAATTATAACTTCTTTAAGGCCTTTACAATTAGATACGGTGGGTTTAGATGCATCCATAAAAGAATTATTGGAAAAAATATCCCAAACCGAAACTATAAAAATAAAATACTCTTATAAAATAAAAGACAAAACAGTATTATCTAAAAATACTAAATTGGTATTATATAGAGTAGTACAGGAAGCTTTAAGTAATACCGTTAAATATGCAAAAGCAAAAAATTTAACGGTAGAATTAAAAGAAGATAAATCCTATCTTTATCTTTGTGTAAAAGATGACGGAAAGGGTTTTAAACCTCAAGCTCACAGAAGTGTAAAAAGTTTAGGGCTTGAAGGTATGAAGGAAAACATTGCATCCATTAAAGGTACAATGAAATTAACAAGTGAACTAGGGAAAGGTACGGCAATTTTTGTAAGATGTCCCAAGTTTAATTATGAAAGGTAGATTATGATAAAAGTAGTAATGGCTGATGACCACGTCATCGTTAGGCAGAGCATACTCTCTGTCTTAGAAAAAAAGAGACCGGACATAAAAGTTGTTGCCGAAGTCTCAAACGGTAAAGAACTTTTACAGGCCGCACAGAAATATAAAGCAGATGTTTATATCGTTGATATTTCTATGCCTATTTTAAACGGTGTTGATGCAACGCAAAAGTTAATTAAAATACAGGCTGATGCGAAGGTAATCATTTTAAGTATGCTTGATGACAGATCATCTGTAGAAGATGCAGTTAAAGCAGGTGCTAATGCTTTTGTTGTTAAAGAAGCAACACTAAATGAAATAATTGAAGCAATCGATGAAGTGTGTGCCGGGAAATTTTTCCTCTGTTCGCAAGTATCTAAATATTTGATCAGAGGATTTTTGGATAATTCCACCGACGGTCGCCGTGTGCCTAAAGGGCATTTAACACATTTCAGAAGGTTTTAGCAGTAAAAAAATTGCTGAAGAATTTAAACTTTCCTTAAATACTATTCATGTTCACAGAAATAATATTATGAGGAAACTTAATATTCATAAACAAGCGGAACTTATACGCTATGCAATAAAAGAAGGCATTGCCCATATCTAGTTATGAGAATTATTGCCGGTACTGCGCGTGGGAGGAAATTATTTTCAGTTTCCAAGAAACTCCCCGTTAAGCCAATTTCTGACAGGATAAAGCAATCCGTTTTTGATATTTTGCGCCCAAGAATCACAGGCGCGGTATTTTTAGATTTGTTTGCCGGAACAGGCAATGTCTCCATGGAAGCATTATCACGCGGTGCCTTGAAAACAGTTTCGGCAGAAAAGGAAATTGCCTGTTTAAAAGCAATCAAGAAAAATGCTGATCATCTTGGCTTTACAGACAGAGCAACAATTTTGAAAGCAGATTTATTAAAACCTATTGCTTGGCTTTTGGCTTATTGTGAAGGAGAGGGCTATGATATTATTTTTATGGGCCCTCCTTATAGGGATATAAAAAATACACCTTTATTTTTTACAGAACCGGTTTTAAAGCAAATTGCGGAATCAAAATTACTTGCCCCAAAAGGTTTAATAGTAGCGCAGCATCACAAGAAGGAAACTTTTACCGTGCCTGATACTTTGCAAATTATACGGGAGGAAAAGTACGGAGATACTACCGTTCACTTTTTGCAATATAAATGATACCTAATAATTACCATGAACTGAATTATTCCAAAATAGCGACTTATTTGTTTTGCCCTTTTTTATATAAATTGAAATATATTGAAGGCAGGCGCGAAGGCCTTGTGGCTGTAACTTCGCTTGGTGTATCAATTCATAAAACGCTTGAAGAATATCACACTAATTCCAATGACCCTGAAAGTCTACTCATTTACTATAACCGCTGTTTTTTGGGTGCAGGTTACGCAAATGCTGCCGAACAAATGGAATATTATTTAAAAGGCAAAAGAATAATTGAAGATTATGCCAAACGCGAAAAATATAGACAAAGTGAAATTTTAGGTTGCGAAAAGGAATTCCAATTTGAACATAACGGTTGGAAATTTAGGGGTAAAATTGACCGTTTTGAAAAATTGCCGGACGGTACTTACCATGTAATTGATTATAAAACAGATGCCCGGATAAGTGATAACTTTGATGTAACAAAATCTTTGCAACTTGCACTTTATACCGTAGGTACAAAACGTGCTTTGGGCAAAACACAGGGCAAAGCAAGTATTTATTTTGTGGCTTTAAATAAAATATTTTCAATTCCTTTTGACGAAGTAAATGAAGATTTTGTGTTGGATAAATATATAGAAATAGGTGAAAAACTTGAAGGAACGGATTTCCCTCCATGCACAAAATCTTGTATTCAATGTTTATTTCGTATGCGTTGCCCACACTCAATACATACTGAGCGCTATATTAAATTCAATAGATTATAGGTGATATGATGAAAAAATTTATTTTAGGTATTTTAATAGGCATAATAATTGCAGTTGGTGCTGTAATGCTTGTAAAACAAGAAGAGGGGGAAGTTCCGCCGCCGCAACAATCAAATAGTCCGTTAAATAAAATCAGGCAACAGCAAAATTATAAAAATGATGTGCAAGAAAAATTGCAGGAAGCCATATTAGATTTATCCAAAGCAAAAGAACCTGAGGATATTATAAAATCTTTAGATGAAATTTTAAAATACCGTCCGCAGGATGCAAATGTTCACGCTTTAAAAGCACAGATTTTGCAAAAGCAGGGTAATTTGCCTGCCGCAATAAAAACAATAAATAAAGCAATCTTAATAGATCCTAAAAACCCGGATTTCTATCAAATGAGAGCGGAAATGGAATTTAATGCAGGAGATTTTGATAAAGCCGAGCAAGATTTTACTGCCGCCGCGCAACTTTCCGGCAAAGCGGATAATTATTATAACCGCGCGGTAACAAATTTGAATTTAGGTAATTATCAGGCGGCAAATAAAGATTTCCAAAAAGCACGTGATCTTTATAAAAAAGAAGGCAATTTGGGGGCTGCAAAACAGGCGGGGAATATCTCGCAAATGTTAACCCAAAATATGCCAAGCCAGATACCCCAAACAGCACCACAGAAGGTAAAAAACACGTCAGCACAAAATAAAAATAATCCTGTTATGAATAAAAAGATGATGGATAAAATTTCCAATTCTTTAAAACATGCTTCTGAAAGTGAAACTTTAAGAGATTTCAAAAATTATATGCCCAAAAGCGAGGATATTTTATCCGCTTTTTCAGGTTTACCTACGCAGCTGCCAAAACCGGAAACACCGGCACCGGCGCAGGAAGAATCTTTACCGACTTTTGAAGATATGGTAAAACAAAAAAATATTCAGGCACCGAAAGTAAAAAAGCAAGATTTGCTTAAAGGTACTGCTTTGCAAAGTATTTCAAAAGCACAAAAAATGATAGCAAATAAAGATTATGAGGGCGCAAGGGCCGTGTTAGATTCGGCAATAAATAATTTCCCGGACAATGATTCTTTATTTTATCATCGCGCGCAGGCCAATTATCGAAACGGGGATTATAAATCAGCCTTTGCCGACTTAAATAAAGCACTTGATTTAAATCCAAATAACTATCAAGCGGCTATAAGCCGCGGGGATTTGTTTAACAGTTTAGGCCAAAGTGAGCAAGCAAAAAAAGCATATCTTGATGCTGCAAACATTGCTGAAGAAGCCGGAAATAAAAAAGCGGCGGAAGATGCAAAAACCAAATATCAATTGCTTGAAGGTAAAGAAATTTCCGCTCGTACAAACCAGCGTTTTGCTGAAGCCTCAAATGCATTTTACAAAGGTGATTATGATAGGGCTGTAAATATATTTAACCAACTTTATGATGAAAACCCGGACGGACCTAATGCTTTTAATTTAGGATTGGCTTCTCTCCATTCTTTTGCTGTTATTCCAAATAGAGCCATATTTAACACATCAGCTTCTTCTGCATAAACAAAGTTTATTTGATTCTTAGTTAACTCCTTAGGTACTAAATTATTCTTTATAGCATCA
>CAMUXX010000068.1 GCA_947164805.1 uncultured Elusimicrobia bacterium
CATCAGAGCGTTGGTGTATAACAGTAGCACAAGACGGCAGTTGCAGTGAATATGATTCTTTTCGTACTGAATACACCTATGATGCAAATGGGAATATGACATCAAAGCGTTCTTGTGAAAGAGTAGGACAAGACGGCACTTGCTGGACTTATGGTAGTTACAATTATGACTACACCTATGATTCAAATGGGAATATGACATCATCGCGTGATTGTAAAACAGTAGCATCAGACGGCAGTTGCAGTGCTTATTATTCTTCTCGTCATGACTACACCTATGATGCAAATGGGAATAAGACATCAGAGCGTTATTGTAAAACAGTAGCACAAGACGGCAGTTGCAGTGCCTATCAAAGTTGGGGTAATACTGACTACACCTATGATGGAAACGGGAATATGATATCAGCGCGTGAATGTAAAACAGTAGAATCAAACGGCAGTTGCAGTGCTTATAGTTATGCTTATGACCACACCTATGATGCAAATGGGAATATGACAAGTGAGTCGACTAAATATTGTTTTAATGATGATTGTACAGAAGGTGTTGAAGATATTTACAATTATACATATGATGCAAATGGGAATAGGACAAGTCAGTCGAATAAAGGATGTTATAATGATGATTGTACAGAAGGTTATGAAAGTGTTATTAATTATGTATATGATGAAAATGGCAATCAAATATATAATAAAAGTACTAACAGAGTGTGGGGCGACGGATGGGAAGATCTTCGCGAAGATGATGAATGCTATTATCTTGATGGAAGAAATTATTATTTCTGTTAACTGAATTTTACCCCTGTGTTTTAGCATAGGGGTAAGTATTATAAAAATATAAAAGGAGAATTTATGAAAAAACTATTGATATTAACATTAACATTATTGTTACCTTTAGCAATTTTTGCACAAGGTAATAAACAAAACAAATGGCAACAAAATTTAGAAAGAAGGAATGAACAAACTATACAACATTTGCAGATGCTGGGGTATTCTTATAACCGTACAGAAAAAGCGGAAGTAAAGGAAAGAATTGCCCAAAGCATAGACAGGGAAATAGAACATTGGTATATGGAAAATATGGGGACAATAAACCGTCTGCAACAAGAAGAAGGCAAACCGGTTGAGAACCTAGACAAACAACAACTTGCAGCGGAAGTTAAAGCCGGTAAGATACCTGAAATAATGTATAAAACAGTTCCCGAACAAACGGCAAACCAATTAAAGCAACGCGCCGAGATGCGAAGGGAAGGCAAAACAAAAACTAAAAGCGCCAACCCCACCGGTAAAGGTTTAAAATTGTTTAAGAAGTAATTATTAAATATTTATAGCAATTGATTTATTTAAATCAACAAAGCCCGCTTTTAAAAGTGGGCTTTATTTACCGAATGTAACAATTTTAAAATAGGTCTTTTGGGTGCTTTTTTATAGGTATTTTTTATCTTTATTGTGGGCCTTTGTGCTCTGGTTAATAGCAGTAATTAACTATAAAATTAAAGTATAAGATGTGAAGGAGGTATTTATGAAAGATAAAATAATACCATTATCAGCATTTATTTTCCTTTTACTTATCTCTTTAGTACTCTGTTAAGATTAGAGGGTGAGTATAACTAAAATAATTATTCAATAAAAAAGGGTTGCACTTTTATAGACAACCCTTTTTTATCGGTAAATATTCTTAATTTTCACCGAAGTTTTTTATTTCATCAGCCTTTAGTTTTATATAATCTGTTTTGCCTGTGCCGCCTAAAGGTATTTCTTCAACTATGCGTAAAGTTTTGGGTATCCAAAGTTCACTGAAACCTTTGTCTTTTAAGGCTTGTTGCAAAACTTTTAAATCGGCATCTTGTTTTTGGGTGTAGGCAATAAGTTGCTCGCCGCGTTTTGCATCAGGTTTTGAAATTATGGCATGTTTAATATCAGGCCAAATTTCCGTCATGGCGGCTTCTACCGCGGTTAAGGAGACCATTTCCCCGGCAATTTTTGCAAAGCGTTTTGCGCGGCCTTTCATAACAACAAAGCCGTCGCCATCAAAATCAACAATATCGCCGGTATCATACCAACCGTCTTTAAGTGTTTGAATTACGCCGGGTTTATCTTCTTTTAAGTAACCGAGCATAACATTATCGCCTTTAATAAACAGGCGTCCGCCTTCTTTAACGCCTTCAATTTTTTCAATACGTGCCTGCATGCAAGGCAAAAGTTTGCCAACCGTTCCGCGGCGGTAATACATTGGTGTGTTAAAAGATACGACAGGGCTTGCTTCAGTAGTACCATAGGCTTCCAAAATGCGTATACCAAACTTTTCTGTCCACAAGGCAAATGTTTCATCTTTTAATTTTTCACCGCCTATACCAATGTATTTAATATTGTAAAAATCATAAGGATGTGCTTGTTTACCATAGGCATTTAAAAATGTATCGGTACCGAAAAATACATTTGCATTTCTGTCGTAAACAAGTTCCGGTATGGCTTTATAATGCAGGGGGGAGGGGTATAAAAAGACTGATGCTCCGTTTAAAATAGGTATAAACAAACCGCATGCTAAACCGAAACTGTGGAACATCGGCAGAGCATTAAAGAATTTATCTTGAAGCCCCATTTGAATTAAACTAGACATTTGATACCTATTCATATTTAAATTTTTATGACTTAGCGCAACACCCTTTGGTGCGCCCTCAGATCCGCTGGTAAATAAGATTACGGCAGGTTTATCGGGGTTTCTGTCATTGCAAGTTATTTTATATGCTTGGTGGGGAAAAGCACTTTGCATAAGTGCAAAAAGTTTATCTTTTAAAGTTATAGTTTTTTGTATATCTTCAAGATAAATAATTTTTGTATCTGTTTGGTTTATTGCTTCAATAATATTACCAAGTTCCGCTTTTTGTATAAATGCGCGTGAAGTGACAAGTGCTTTGATTTGCGCAACTTTTAAAGCAAGTAAAATGTTCTTTATACCTGCGGAAAAGTTTATCATGGCCGGTACGCGCCCATAGGCCATAAGACCGAAAATGCTTAAAGCGCAGGCATTAACATTTGGCAGCATGAGGCCTATAAATTCACCTTCTTTTGAAAACCTTGTAAATTTTCGCCCGAGTAAAAATGAACCTGTTAGCAAAGTTCCAAAAGAAACTGTTTTTCGCGTCATATCTTCTAAAGCACGGGTGGAACGGCGTGCAAGGTCCACCGCTTCAATTAAACAACGGAAAATTGTGTGTTGTAAATTAAAACTTTTTACTTTCATTTCAAGCATAAGTTCATATACGGCATCCTCTGCTTTATAACGGCGGTTGCGGCCTTTTAAATTTTCTGCCAAATTTATTTTTCTGGGTGGCATAATGTTTATTACATATTCCAAATTACTTGGTAAATGCCTGAGTTTGCGCCCATAATAAGACCACTTTGTATATTGTGTGTTTTGAATATAAATCGGCAAGACTTGTGCACCAGAGCGTTCAATAACCATAGCCGGGCCCGGGTAAACTTTCATGATACCGCTTGTTGTGCTCATGCGGCCTTCGGGAAAAATTACAACTTTTGTTCCCTTTTTTACGCGGTCAATAATTGTTTTAACTGCAATAGCATTTGTAGGATCAACCGGTATATGGCGCACATATTTTAAAAATATTCGTACCCAAAAACGTTTTGCTATAGTACTGTCTACCATGAAGACAATGTCTTCCGGTAAAAATGCGGCAAGCAAAAGAGGATCTAAAAATGAATTATTATTTGCTACAATTACCGTCGGACCTTCGGCTTTGGAATAATTTTCCATACCGATTAATTTTATTTTATAAATGCTGTTTAAAAAGAAATATGCAGCAGACCTTAAAACATAATCAGGCAGCAGTGTGCAAGTGTAAATTGCAATAATTAAGTTTGCCGCAGCAAGGACGGTGATTATCGCCGGTGTACCAAGCCCGAGTGTGAGTAAAGCATAAGCCACAAACCCAGCAAAAAGCATAAAAAAAGCATTTAAAAAATTGCAGGTTGCGAGCATACGTGTTTTAAATTTATCAGCAAGCATTGCTTGTAAATGCGCATTAAGCGGAACTATATAAAGTCCGCCGCAAATTGAAAGCATAATTATGCCGATAGTTAAAGCTATACCGAAGGGAGAACATAAAAAGTAAGATAAAGTTACCGGGGCAGCAAAATCAGGCATAAGTGCCAAAATAAAGGCAATTAAAAGCAAAGATACGGACATCCCTATTGTGGTGAAAGGAACATATTTTATACTTATTTCCGCTTTAACTAAACGGTAGCAGGCCAAGCATCCAACCGCTACGGAAATACAAAATACGGTTATTAAAAAGATATATACTTCCGGCGCAAGATTTAAAATGGAGTTTGTAACACTGTTAAGTTGTGAAAGCAAAATTGCGGCGACAACCCAAAACCAGTTTATTGCCAAAATTGCCAAAAATAATTTTTTTGATTGGTTTGCCCTTGATAAATTCCGCCAGGTACTTTTAAAAATATTCGGTGTGATTTTTAAGGTTTTTGCAAGCGATTTTAAAGGGGGGAACATGCGGGTTACAATATAGCCCGCAACAGACAAAACAAACATAAAAATAAATATTGAATAGGAGTTATTGGTATCCGTAAATGTTAAACCGATAACTGTTCCAAATAAAATTGCGATATAGCGGCTTGATTCAAGCAAAGCGTTGCCGTCAATAAATTCGGTTTTATGTAATATTTGTGTCATCAAAGCATATTTTATCGGGCCAAAAAAGGCAGATTGTGTGCCCATTATAAATAAAGCAGCAAATAAAATTGCAATAGAGTTAAAATAAAAACCTAAAGCGGCTATTAAAACCGTAAAAATTTCGGTAAATTTAATTATGCGTGTAACTTTTGCTTTGTCATATTTATCACCTATTTGGCCTGCCAAAATTGAAAAGATAAAAAACGGTAGCATATAGAGCATGATCATCATTAAAATAATTTGTGAATTTTGCCCTTTATTTAATGTTAAAATATTAGCGGCAATTAAAGCGGTAAGGGCGGTTCTTATTAAGTTATCGTTTATTACGCCGGAAACTTGTGCCCAAAACAGTGCGGCAAAATCTTTACGCTTTAGCAAATTGAACAATCTTTTCATAAATACTCCTTTAAAGGTAAAATTCCCCTACAAAACAATTATATAAAATTGAGAAAACCATTTGACAAAAAATGTTTCATATATAAATTTCTTTTTATAAATTTGATACAATATAAGTATATATTCTATAAAGGAGATTTTATGAGTTGCGAAAAATGTACACCCCACATTGCAAATATGTGCAGTGTTTGTAAAGGCGCAAAACACCAACCCGCCCCAATCCCCGAAGAAGGCAAATGGGTTTGCGCTAAAGAAATTAAAGATATCAGCGGTTTAACGCACGGTATCGGCTGGTGCGCCCCACAACAAGGTGCTTGTAAATTAACTTTAAACATCAAAAACGGTGTTATTAAAGAGGCCTTGGTTGAAACTTTGGGCTGCAGCGGTATGACACACTCTGCTGCTATGGCTGCAGAAATTTTAACCGGCAAAACAATTTTAGAGGCATTAAATTCGGACCTCGTTTGTGATGCTATCAATACTGCTATGAGGGAATTATTCCTTCAAATTGTATACGGACGCTCACAAAGTGCATTTTCCGAAGGCGGTTTGACTATCGGTGCCGGTCTTGAAGACTTAGGTAAAGGCCTTCGCTCACAAATCGGCACTATGTATGCGACCGAGGCCAAAGGCCCG
>CAMUXX010000069.1 GCA_947164805.1 uncultured Elusimicrobia bacterium
GATGGGTTATGATGATGATACTTCACAAGAAAGCGGCAAATGGACCGGCGGCGGTACTGTAGCCCCTTGGTGGACCGCTATCATGACTGAAATTTTAAAAGATGAGCCTGTGGAAGATTTCCCCGTTCCGGACGGTATTGAATTTGTCTTCGTTAATACCGAAACAGGCAAACTTGCTTTACCTGCAGACCGCAATAAATTCCTTGAAGCCTTCAAAAAAGGCACTGCTCCCAGTTCTTTTTAGATGTATTTACCCCCAAAAATAAACACAAATCGGTGTTTCTTTATATAGGTCTTTTGGCCCCTTTTATATAGGTCAAAAGATTCTTGCGCACTAAAACAATAAAGTCCATAATATAAGTATAGATATTAGTGAGGTGTTAATGAAAATATTTAATCTAAAGAAACATATATGCATACTCTTGGGCATTATTTTGTTAGTTTCAAGTACACAAATATTCAGTCAGGAAGAAAAGGCAATTTCAGGCATAGTATCCAGCCAGGAAATTGAAGAATTATCCGTCTTAGCAAAAGACATACAGAGAATATATAAAAAGACTTTGAAGAATATTTCAAGTAACTCCAGTTTTATTGATTATATTAATTCCGGCAATGCTATAAACTCGTATGCCTACGAGGCACCAATAAATAATTCCTATAAACTATATTATGAACAACTTAATGAACTTACGAGTGAAGTACAGTTATTCCAAAATACAATGAAAAAAACTTATGCTAAATATATAGATACCATGCCTGAAGGTACTTATCAGAAAAAAGTAACAGCAAATTATATTAAAGCTAGAATGAATACCTTATTCCAAACACAAAATTATTATTTAGATAATCTATTGTCTATTAGCGACATAATTGCAGAACACCCTTCAATTGAAGACCTTTCCGTTATTATAAAACCGGTATATTTCCACAGTAGGGAATCAAGGGATGAATATTTAAAAACCCAATATAGAAAGAAATCTAAAGTAAGAAATGAATTTATACATGATTTAGCAGATAACCAAGCCTATTATCAAAAGGCTTTTACGGAAGATATTGATAAATTAATCAGTCAGCTGGAAAAAGCTGAAAGTTCTTTTTCCAGGGAAACAATTGAATTCTTTTCCAAAAAAGAACATACTGCAGAAGAAATTTTAAGATACTTTGAAACACGTTTGCCTGAAAACCAAAAAGCTATATTGTTTGCCTTAAAAGTGTCTGATGACGGCTTAACAATAAAACATTTGATTCCTCACATAAGATATTATTTAAAGCAAACAAATAGAAGATTGTGGAAATTAGATAAATTTTCTGCTGAGAAATTGACAACTATGCTTTCTAAAATGTCACTGGCCGAAAGAACAAATTTTATAGATGACCTTTTAGATTTTACCCCTGAAACAAAAATGGCAAGATATGAAATAAAGCAAGCGGAAAAAACTGCCGGCAAAAAGCTTATTGAGAGAAGCAGAATAAAATTATCTGGTACCTTTATGGCTATAGGCGCATTATTAGTCGCTTCTACAATCGTAGAAGTAAATGCCGATAATAATTTTAGCAAAAGCATTGGGGTATCTGATTTGGCAAAAATAAAACACAAAATAGATAACGGGCAATTACTGTCATTACAGGAAATGTCTGCTTATTATACAGATGAAAGGAATTTAGCAGAAGTTAATAAAAACCCATTAGGTTTATTTGAAGTTTTTGAAATAGCAATAACAATAAATGATTGTTTAGATCAGTTGAATGTAGAAAAATCCCCTCACAATCCTGCTAAACAACAAAAACAAGTATATAAAACCTTTGATAAATATCTAGAAAAAGTTGATTTAGATAAAGTTACTTCACAAGTAGGAACTATTTAATAAACTAGCTCAACATAAAGCCAAACTGGATTTCCACATCCGGCAAGTATTTTTGAGAAAATTTTAATTTTTTCCGCGACGAAGAGTACCGCGAAGTATATGAAGCGAAGCGTAATTTCGGTACTTTAGGAGCGAAAAAATAAAAATTTACCAAAAAGACGCCGCCGGTAAAAAATAATATTTGTAGATTCAATATTAGGCAACAAGTTGGTTAATCTTTTCTTCTTGCTCCTTTAAGTTTAAGGAAAGAACCTTGGAAACACCTTTTTCTTCCATTGTAATACCGTAAAGCATTTGTGCGGCAGACATTGTGGTCTTATTATGTGTTACCACGATAAATTGGGTGTTGGCAGAAAATTCTTTAATAACATCAACATATCGGCCCACGTTAGCTTCATCCAAAGGCGCATCAGCCTCGTCCAAGATACAGAAAGGCGAAGGTTTATGCATAAAGAAGGCAAACAGTAGTGCCAAAGCGGCAAAGGCTTTTTCCCCACCTGATAACACTGCTATGCTTAACAGTTTTTTGCCAGGGGGTTGTGCGGTTACTTCAATGCCGGTTTCAAGCAAGTTATTAGGATCTGTCAAAGTAAGTTCGGCCTCACCGCCCATAGATAGTTTTTTGTAAATTTGTTTATAGAAAGTCCTTACTTGTTCAAAAGTATATTTAAAGTTCTCACGCGTGGTGGCATTAATTTTGGTAATTGCCGCCTTTAAGTCGCGTTTTGCATTTTGAAGGTCTTCAATTTGTTTGGTTAAGAAATCATTTCTTTCTTTTAAAGCATCATATTCCTCAGGTGCTGTCATATTTACAGCACCCATGCTTTCAATACGGTGGCGCATCATTTTAACACGTTCAAGGTCCACCTTCTTTTCACCCCATTTCATTTGGGCTTCTTCTTGGGTTATATTCCAACTCTCAAGCAAAGTGTTAATTATTGCGGTTTTTTGGCGGCGGTGATTGGTTAAAGTATTTTCCAAGTCATGCGCTTTTACCGTAAGTTCGTTAATATGTGTTTTATTTTTGTTTAAAGCAGAATTTTTGTTATCAAATTCAAGTTTTAAAGCAGTTAAACCTTCTTTCATTTTTGCTTCGGAAAGTTCAAGTGCAGCTAAAGCATCCCGTTGTGCGGTAAGTTTTGCCTGAGAAGTTAATTTTTCTTCTTCCAATGCCTTAACACGCTCTTGTGATTTAAGCATTTGTTCTTTGCGTTTCTTTTCCTGTTCCGCTAAGTTTTGTTGTTCACTTGAAGATGTTTTTAAATCAAGTTCAATATTATTTTTCTTCAATTTTACTTCGTATAAAGCGGCATTTGCGCGTTCAATTTCGGTTTTTAAATTGGCGGCCTCAGCCTCAAGTTCCGTACGTTTTTGGCGCATGGCCTCTGCTTCTCTTTTTGTTTCTTCCTGATTTGTTCTAAAAATTTTTAATTCTTCTTTGGCCGTATTTATTTTTTGTTTGCGTGCTTCTAAATTTTGTAAAAGTTCTTCTTTATTTTTGTTTATTTGTGCTTGTGCGGCTTCAATTTCCTGTTTATTTCTTTGGCGTATATTTAAGTTATTTTTGGCAGTATTTAAAGCGATTAAATCTTCTTGGATTTTTGCGGAAGTGTTTTTAATTTCCTGTTCTTTTAAGGAAATTTCTTCCATGTTTTTGATTATTTTTTGTGCGGTTTCTTCTTGTTCTTTGGTTTTTTGCTTTAAATCTTGCTTGGCTGACTCTTCTTCCGCCCAAAAACTTTCCAAGGTTTTAACTTCCTTTTCCCCACCGGAAAGCCAAAAACTGCCTGCGACTTCGCTTCCGTCTAGGGCATAACCGCTACACAAATAATCAAGCAAAGCGGAAAGTTCGGGTTTACATTCAATTAAGGAGCGTAAATTTTGTGCACCGCTAAACATTGAACTTTCGCCCTGTACTTTCGGAACTTTATTTAAAATTAAAAATCTGCCACGCGCACCGCCTTTCTGTTTTAAAATACTTATGGCTTTTTGTGCGGTTTCAAGATCCCGGCAAATTAAAGAATCAAGGAATTTACCCAAGGTTTCTTCAATAGTCAAATTATATTCTTTTTTAAATTTTATATTTTTGCGTAAAGTGCCCATTATACCGGCAATCTTGTTTTCTTCAACAATTTTTGCGCCGAGCCAATAAGGGTCTTTTTTACCCTGCATTTCAATCATTTGCATTTTGGTTTTTAAGGAAGCAATTTCCGCTTGTAAGGCACTTAAAGTTTTATTGAGTTCCTGCCTTTGGTTTTCTAAATTACGTTTTGATTCTTCAAGTTCTTGTTGTTTTTGTTTTAAAGTGTTTAATTCTTGTTCCTTTTGTGTGACTGTGTTTTGAAAATTTGCAATTTCGCCATCAATACTTTGGGCGCGTTCTTTCTGCGCTTCCAAATTGCGCTGCAGGGTAATTAAATTGTTATTTTCATGCGAAATGGCACTTTCTTCCAAGGCGATTTTGCCGCTTAATTCCATTTCCTGCTGTGCTAAAGTTAAAAGTTTGGAACTTGCACTTTCCATTTGGCCTTGTACGATTTTTAATTGTTCTTCATTTTGTTTTACTTGCGCATATTTTTGGTTATATTTTTCTTGTAAAGGGACAAGTGCTTCCGTTGCTTGGTTTAATTGTTGTTGCAAACTTTGCAAGGCAGGCGTAAGTTCAAGTAAACGCTTTTTGCTTAATTCTTCTTCGGCTTTAGAACTTTGAAGTTGCAAAGTAATTTCGCCCGTCATATTCTGGCAGTTTTGTACAACGCCTTCAAGTAAACCGATTTGATATTTGGCTGCTGAAATCTTTTCATTAAATTCCTGATATTCTTTTTGTTTATGGGTTAAGTTAAGATCAAGTGCGGCGGCTTCCCCTTCCAAGGCGGAAATGGTGGCCTGCAAATCGTTTATTTCTTTTGTGATAGGTTCCAAAGCAAAAGCGGTTTGGTTTATTTCTTTATCGTGGCTTTTAATATTTTCAAGTGCAAGAGCGATTTCGCTTTCTTTTAATTCTTCGCGATATTTTTGATATAAACGCGCTTTTCTTGCTTCACTGTCAAGTTTTTTAATTTGTTCTGCAATCAAAGCCAAAGTGTCACTAAGGCGTGCAATATCCATATCAACATGTTCGAGTTTGCGGATGGCTTCGTCGCGTTTTGCCTTGTATTTTGAAACACCAGCAACTTCTTCAAACATCTCGCGTCTTTCAAGCGGACCGGCATTTTCAAGCAAGCGGCTGATTGAGCCCTGGTCAATAATAGCATAACCTTCACCGCCGATACCTGTATCTAAAAACATTTCGCGTATATCTTTTAAACGGCATTGAACGCGGTTTAAATAATATTCACTTTCGCCCGAGCGGTAAATTTTACGGGATACTGTTACTTCTGAAAAATCAATAGGGAGTTCGCGCTTTGAGTTATCAAAAATCATATTGACCTGCGCCATATTTTGCGGAGGTCTTTGCTTGGTACCGTTAAAAATAATATCAACCATTGAACCGGAGCGAAGTGACTTCCAGGACATTTCACCGATAGCCCAACGGACGGAATCAATAACATTTGACTTACCGCAACCGTTTGGACCGACGATACACGATACGCCGGGTTCAAAATTTAAACCTATGATTTCAAGCGCTTTTAAGTACATATAATATATGATACAAAATTTAGAGCAACGATTAAATAAGAGAATAGGAAATTTACAGTTTACATTGTGTGCCGGCTAATTCTTTTTGGTAAATTTTGATTATAAAACACCCCCGGGGTTGCGGGGGTGTTTTTAAGTAAATAATTAATTAACAACTCACAGATAAATCAGTTCCTTCAACATAACAATTTTTAATAAGACAATTATTTTCACTCATACACAGG
>CAMUXX010000070.1 GCA_947164805.1 uncultured Elusimicrobia bacterium
AACAGAACAAAGGAATAAAAAAGTGATAGATGAAATTTTAGAACATCACATATTGGATCACAATTTAAATTTTTTTGGGTTACCTTTAACTCAAGTTTCTTTAATGATGTTAATTGTAAGTGCTGTTGTTTTATTTGTCTTTATTTTTGCCGCACATAAAAAAACAGGCCGCTTGAGAACCGTTGCGGAAATGTTTGTAATGTTTGTGCGTGATGACCTTGTCCTTCCAAACCTTCATGAAAAGGGCCGTAAATTAGTTCCGTTTTTCTGCAGTTTATTTATTTTTATTTTATTTTCAAATTATCTTGGTATGTTACCTTGGGCAAGAACGGTTACTGCAAATATTTCCGTTACTGCAGGGCTTGCTTTAATCAGTTTATTTGTAATAGTTAGCCAAAGTATTAAAAATAACGGTTTTTGGGGTTTTACAAAAACCTTTGTTCCCGGCGGTGTTCCGTGGTGGCTTATACCTTTAATGTTTCCTCTGGAAGTTTTAAGTTTAATTATTAGAATTTTTGTTTTAGCCATCCGTTTATTTGCAAATATGACGGCCGGGCATATTATGTTGATTAGTCTAATTTCTTTCATTTTTATTATCGGTATGAATAGTATCAAAGCTGGGTTTATATCAGCAGCGCCGGTAATAACTATGACACTTTTTGTTAGTATTTTAGAGTTGCTTGTTGCTGTAATTCAGGCTTATGTTTTTACTTTACTTACTGTTATTTTCGCCTCATTACAGCTTGAAGCACATTAAAGGAGAATAATATGGAACTTAAATATATCGGAATAGGCATCGGCGCAGGTTTAGCAATTATAGGCGCAGCAATCGGTATAGGCAAAATCGGTGCAGCTGCTTTGGAAGCAGGTGCAAGACAGCCGGAAGTCGCAGGGCATGCAAGGCTTACAATGATTATTGCTGCAGCTTTGGTTGAAGGTGCCACCTTCTTCGCCTTAGCTATTTTATTTATGTTGGTAAATAAATAAAAGTATGGAAAAACTTTTACAACCGGACCTTGGGCTGATTTTTTGGACTATTGTAAACTTTACCTTGCTTGCTTTGTTACTTGCTAAATTTGCTTGGAAACCTATAATTTCCGCAATAGAAGCAAGAGAAAAGAAGGTGGCGGATGATATTGCCGCTGCGCAAAACGCCAAAGAAGAAGCAAAAAAAATTGAGGAAAATTTAAAACGCGAGTTAGAAAATTCCTCAAAAAATGCTGCTTTGCGCCTTGAAGAAGCCACAAAAGCAGCCCAAAAGGAACGCGAGCAAATTTTGCAAGATGCACAAAATCAGGCGCAAGATATTGTCGCCCGTGCTAAAGAGGAAATAAATCTTGAAACGCAAAAAGCCATAGCCGAAGTTAAAAAAGAGTTGGCAGATACCGCCTTACTTGCCGCTAAAAAAATTGTAGCAAAAGAAAGTGATATCAAAACTAACAAAGCAATGGTAGAAGAACTTTTAAACGAGATTAAAAAATGAAAACCGGAACTTTAATTCTTGCCAAGCGTTATGCCAAAGCATTTGACCGTATTGCAAAAAATACGGATGAGGCCGCGCATAATTTGGCAAGTTTTGAAGAAAGTTTAAAAAGTTTGCAAGGTATTTCCGCCTATTTAGCAAACCCGACAATAAATAGTAAGGTTAAAGAAAAGTTAATAGAAAAATCTGTACCTGATAATATTGCAAGGGCTTTTTTGAAAGTTTTAATTAAAGAAAAGCGTTTTAATTTAGCAAACGAAATTTTAAAAGAATTAAATGTTTTGCTTGATGAAAGGCGTGGTATTAAAAGAGCGCAAGTTATAAGTGCCGTTAAGTTAAACGAAGATACAAAAAAGCAAATTCAAACCGCGCTTGAAAATTATTTTAAAACAAAACTTACCCTCGGTTTTGCGGAAGACAAAAGCCTCATTTCGGGCTTAAAAATCAAAGTAGGGGATTTTTATATTGAAGATTCTTCCCGCTCACGCTTAAGTGAGTTGGAAAATATTTTAACGGAGTAATTATGGCAATCAGACCGGAAGAAATAACTTCTATAATCAAAGAAAAAATTACAAATTTTGTACCCAGTGCAAAACTAGGGGAAGAGGGCACAGTTATCAGTGTAGGTGACGGTATTGCCCGCATTTACGGCCTCAATAATGCCCTTGCCGGCGAACTTTTAACCTTCCCGGGCGGCGTGCAAGGCATGGTAATGAATCTGGAATATGACAATATCGGTTGCGTTCTTTTGGGGGATGATACAAAAGTAAAGGAAGGTGATAGCGTTACAAGAACCGGTAAAGTTATTTCAATACCTGTTGGGGAGGCTTTACTTGGTCGTGTTGTTAACCCCTTAGGGCAACCGATTGATGGCCGCGGCGCAATTAAAACAACTGAAACACGCCCTATGGAAGTTATTGCCCCCGGTGTTGTTGAAAGACAACCGGTTAAAGAACCTTTACAAACAGGCCTTAAAGCCATTGATGCCATGGTGCCAATCGGCCGCGGGCAACGCGAACTTATTATCGGTGATAGGCAAACCGGCAAAACCGCTATTGCCATTGATACCATTATTAACCAAAAACAAGAAAAGAGCGGTGTAATTTGTATATACGTTGCTATCGGGCAAAAACAAAGCACGATAGCACAAGTAGTCAAAACTTTGGAAGATGCCGATGCACTTGAATATACAATAGTAGTTTCCGCAAGTGCATCTGATCCTGCTTCTCTTTTATATGCAGCACCTTATGCAGGTTGTGCAATGGGTGAATATTTTATGTGGAAGGGTAAAGATGTTTTGATTATTTATGATGACCTTTCCAAACACGCACAAGCGTATAGGCAAATGTCATTGCTTTTAAGACGTCCGCCAGGCCGTGAAGCATACCCCGGTGATGTTTTTTACTTGCACTCCCGTTTGCTTGAACGCGCTTGCAAATTAAGCAAGGAAAACGGCGGCGGTTCTTTAACTGCACTTCCGATTATTGAAACACAGGCCAATGATATTTCCGCCTATATTCCTACAAATGTTATTTCAATTACGGATGGGCAAATTTATTTGGATACACGTTTATTCCGTTCCGGTATAAAACCGGCGGTGGATGTAGGTTTATCAGTTTCCCGCGTGGGAGGTAGTGCGCAAAGGAAAGCCATGCGTAAAGTGTCCGGTACTTTAAGGATTGACCTCGCACAGTATCAGGAACTTGAAAGTTTTGCACAGTTTGGTTCCGAACTTGATAAAGAATCACAGGCACAACTTTCCCGTGGTCAGCGTTTAAGAGAACTTTTAAAACAACCGCAATACAGCCCGATGCAAGTTTGGGAACAAGTTGTATCTTTGTACGCAGGAACAAAAGGTTATATGGACAGTGTGGAAGTCAGCAATATTTTGACTTTCCAAAATAAACTCTTGTCCTATATAAAAGCAAATAATAAGGACATCATTGACGAAATTACAAAAACCGGCCTTATTGAAGAAGGAACGGAAGAAAAATTAAAAAAGGCAATAGAAGCCTTTAAAGCAGTTTTTACGGAGGACAAAAATGCAAAATAAAAAGAAATTTCTAGTAACCGGCGGTGCCGGGTTTGTGGGTAGCAATATCGCCTTTGAACTTCAAAATCAAGGGCATGAAGTTACAATTATTGATGATTTTTCCACATCAAATTTTAAAAACTTAATCGGTTTTAAAGGTGATGTGGTTGCCGCAAATATTTTTGAAGAAATCCCTTTGGATAATTATTATGATGCAATCTTCCATGAAGCCGCTATAACGGATACAAATGTCCACGACCAAAAAAAGATGATGGAAATTAACGTTGAAGCTTTTAAAAACATTTTGTATTACGCGGCAGAGCATGAAATTAAAAAAGTTATTTATGCCTCTTCAGCCGCAACTTACGGTAACAGCCCTTGCCCAATGAAAGTTACACAAACTCCGACACCGGCAAATATTTACGGGTTTTCAAAAGCAATTATGGATAATGTCGCCCGCGATTTTGCCGAAGAAAACCATGATATGAAAATTATCGGTCTTCGTTACTTTAATTTTTACGGCCCGGGTGAAACTTATAAATCAGGCGTAACCGCAAGCATGGTTTTCCATCTTTATAATCAAATGAAAATGGGCCACCGCCCGCGTATTTTTAAGATGGGTGAGCAGGAAAGAGATTTTGTTTACATCAAAGATATTGTTAAAGCAAATATGTGCGCTTTAAATAACGGCAAGGAAAGCGGTGTTTATAATGCCGGTACAGGTATTGCGCGCAGTTTTAATGATATGGTTGCCTGCTTAAACAAAGAACTCGGCACAAATTTGCCGCCTGAATATATTGATAATCCTTATATTGCTTTTTATCAGAACAAAACGCAGGCGGATATTTCTTTGACGACTGAAAAACTTGGTTATACTCCTGATTATACTTTAGAGGCAGGTATAGCAGATTACGTTAAATATTTAGAGAGCCAAAATAAAAAATAAATGGAAAGTTTACGCGATATTAAACAACAAATTAAGGCCATAAATTCAACTAAGCAAATGATGCTTACAATGAAGATGGTGTCATCAGCCCGCATAAGGTCTGCCCAGCAAACTATGCTTAACGGTAGGCCCTTTGCGCAAAAGATGGCTTCCTTAATTGATAATTTGCGTAAAGATATTCAAGACGAAGAAAACCCATTTAGGCAAAATAAATATTACAGATATTTTGATAATAGTTCAGGAGATAAAAATAAAGTTGGCTTGCTTTTAATTACGGGCGATAAAGGCCTTTGCGGTGCTTTTAATACAGTAACTTTGCGAGAAGCACTTAGATGGATTAGGGAAAATAAAGATAAAGAAAAATATATTTTCATTATCGGTAAAAAAGGAGCAGATTTTGTACGCCGCATAAAGATACCTAACTTGCATATTGCGTGTGAACTTATAAATATTTTCCCGCATATATCGTATGTACATGCTTCACTTATTAAAGAAAAATTGGAAGAGTGTACTGTAAAAGAAAACCTTTCCAAAGTAGATTTAATTTACAATAATTTTAAATCCGTTGCTTCACAAGAACTTGTAAATAAAACTTTTTTGCCTTTTAATTTCGAAGAAATTGAAGGCGAAGCCGATCTGCAAAATTTTATTTTCGAACCCGGTATTATGGAAGTACTTATAACATTACTTCCGCGTTATATCGGTGCAAATATTTACAGGTTTTTGCTTGAATCACAGGCAGCGGAACTTGCGGCACGCATGAATGCTATGGAATCTGCCGCAAACAATGCTCAAGAAATAGCAGACAATTTAAGTGTTAAATTAAATAAAGTGCGCCAGGAAGGTATTACTAATGAGATTAATGAAATTGTCGGCGGCGCAAATGCTTTAAATAATTAGAGGTTACTATGAATAAAGGTACAGTAGTTCAAATAATCGGGGCAGTTGTAGATGTTAAATTTGATAATGTCTTGCCTGCCATAGAAAATGCTTTGGAAATTAAATTTCCCGATGGTAAAATTTTGGTTGCGGAAGTTGCATCCCAACTTGGGGATAATATTGTGCGCGCGGTTGCACTTTCTTCCACAGACGGCCTTGCAAGAGGGGCTGAAGTTGTTGATACAGGCGCACCTTTGCAAGTGCCTGTGGGTGAAGCATGCCTTGGGCGTTTAATGAACGTTTTGGGGCAACCGCAAGACCACCGCGGACCTATTAAGACAAAAGAGTACGCCT
>CAMUXX010000071.1 GCA_947164805.1 uncultured Elusimicrobia bacterium
ATTTCCGATATATCTTTTTGGGGTATCGCTGTGGGTTTTTTAGATTTTTTGTCTAAAGATTCTTCCTTTGTAACCTTTGTCTTTACCGGGGTGGTTGTAGTATGTACCTTGCTTAAAATTATGTATATAGATAAAACTACCGTAAACAAAATTACCGTTACAATTAAAATATTAAGCCAAGTTTGAAAATCAGTATAGTCAAAAATAATTTTCAACACAAATAAAATTAAAAGTATAATTAAAAGTACTGCTAAGAATAGACCTATCATTTTTTTACCTCGCTGTTATTAACTAATTTTTCTGCAAATTGTAGAAAATCTTTATTTTTCATAATTTCTGTTGCCATTTTATGGAAGGTTTCATCCTGGGAATATTTTATAAAAATATCTCTCACTTCCGGTTTGTAAACTATTTGTAAATAATTTTCCTCATTTAATTCTTCTTCCGGTATTGCAGCATAAATCTCTTTAATAAATTCTTGCATTTTAGGGTTTTTGCTGTAAGTTTCAACAGTTTGTTTTTCTTCTTCCGTTAATTCTACTTTTAAAACCGGCTTTACTATTTCTTTTTCTTGTGTAAAATCTTCTTGTATTTTAGTAATTAAAACTTTTTCTTTTTCATCATCATTTTTAATTTGTGCAAATGGGGAAAAGGTTTGCTCCTCCTCTATTTCTTGTTCCGGAGAGGGGAGAAAACTCCCAACCCTCCGTACAAGGAAATTTGCACATAACATCGCAAGCGAGAATGCCAGCAATGCTACGTATAACTTCTTTTTCATTTAACTTCTAATAATTCCACGTCAAAAATTAATAAAGAATTAGGCTCAATAGGCCCTGCCTGCATATTGCCGTAGGCTGTCTCCGGTGGGCAATATAGAGTGGCTTTTGCACCTGGTTTCATTTCCTGTAAGGCAATAGTCCAACAAGAAATAACACCGTTTAACGGAAATTCCGCCGGTACCCCGCGTGCAACGGAACTGTCAAAAACAGTGCCGTCTAATAATTTGCCGGTATAATGTACTTTTACTGTATCTGCCGCTTTAGGGTTTTTACCCTTACCTTTCTTTTCCGTTTGCATTACGGCACCGTTTGAAAGCACTTTTGATTTCTTATCTTTTTTGACATTTTTTAAATATTCATCTTGTGCCACTTTACGTTTTGCGCTTAAAGTTGCTTTGTCTTCTTCATATTTTTTTGCAATAAGCGGTTTATATTCCTCTAAATTTGTTTGTGATTTGCGGTTAAGTAAAGAGTCGCGCATACCTTGGGAGAAAGATTTATAAGAATCTTCATCTTCCAAAATAAGTTGCTTTTTTACATTATTTCCGAGTAAATATCCGAGGGAATACATAACTTTTTCATCGGACTGGTCAGTTTTGGTTTGCTGCACTTGCCCTGCCTGCGCAAGTAAAGCTGACGAGAATAAACAACAAACAATTAAACTTAAGTATCTTTTCATTTTTATCTCCTTTTATTTACGTTCCAAATAATCTAAAACTTTTTGTTTTACCGCAAGCGCAGCATCTTGGCCGGCTGCTACCAGGCTTCTGAGTTGTGAAGTTTCTTTCCTGGTTGAACCTTCACGTTCGGTCTTTGAATATGTTGCAAATATCCCGCCTGTTGCAAGATCTTTTAAGTTAACTGTTGCAGTTGAGGTACACCAATTTAAACCCTGTAAAGTTTTTGATTCATATTTATCAACATAAACTTTCATAACAAGTTCAATATCGGCCTGAGGTAAATTTTCACCCACTTGGAAACCTAAGGTATTTAAACTTTCAATGATAGGGGTTTTAATAGTTTCCTGGTCATCCCCAGTGATTTTGGAAGAAATTTTTACTTCGTAAAAAGCCCTGTTGTATGCAGCGCGTGCATCATATAGAAGTTCTTCGTTGTACGGGGTAGCATCATAAGATAAGATTTTATATTCATCATCAAGCGGATTCCTGCTTTTTAAAAGTTTTTCCATTTGCAAGGCATATTTAATACGGACAAATTTATCCGGTTCTTCATTTAATTTTTTGGTTAAACTTTGTATTTTTGCGTCAATGCCTGTATAATAAGGCTGTAAGGCTTCCATGGCGGGCTGGCGCTCAAGTATCGCCATTGCATAATAATGTTTTACACCGTCTTGTTTAACTTTCCATGTTTTTGCAACTTTTGCCAAAGAAAGTATATTATCTCGCCTTGCCTGGCTTTGTTGGTCAGCAGGCAATGTAGCAAAAATATTTTTAATTTCTGCTAAAGCGGCTGCTTTTGCTGCTTTCTTAGTATCAGCACTTGATACTTTTGAAAGATATTTATCATAAGGATAATCTTTCAAATTTTCCCTTAATACATTTTTATTGCCACAGGCACACATTAAAGCCAATATCGGCAAAATAACTAACAGTTTTTTTAATTTCATAATTCTCCTTTATTTAGCGCTCCTTAAATATAAGTAAGTATGGCGCCCTTTATTAATTTGTACATCTTTAAAGGTGTGTTCGTCAAGTACTTTTTCATTTCCGTCAAGTAATTGAACCTTGATTTCGTGTATACCCTCTTCTAACAAAACATTTGCTTCCCTTATTTGTGCGGGTAAAGTAAACCAAGAGCGTGTATCGGCGCTTTCAGCGGCAGTAAATAGGCCGGTTAAAAGCATATTAACTATGGCACCGACTTGGTCATCTTTCTTATCTACTTGTTTTTGGACTTCTTTTGTAACTAAAAATTTTATTGCCGCCCTTACTGCGGAATTTATAAAAATTTTATTATATTCTTCGTCAAAGTTCTTTTTAAAATAATAACTTAAATTGCTTGCCAAATTTGTTTGGCCTATTTCTTTTCCGTCTACAATAATACGCGAGCCTTGAACAATGTAAGGTATTTCTTGTACAATCGGTAAAGCAACCGCAATAGCGTTTCCGTAAGCCCCTGCTATGGCGGAATTTATTGTGCTTTCACTAACACTTTGGTAACTGCTGTCACTGCCAAGTGCAAAGCCGAATTTATTCCATGCAACCATTGTTCTCTTAGAAATTAACAGCGGTATATTTCCGTTTAGATGTTGAACTGTCAGCAAACCTTTTGTAGAATCTTTTTTGGTTATTTTGGGTATTTGCGGCATTGTGGCATAAGAATCGGCAAATTTTAAATAAGCATTTTTTGCATTTTCATAAGAAATGCGTGCATCAGAAAATGCACCCCACATTAAAAAAATTTGGCTTGCAAAGTATTGTAAAAACGGATCATCTTTGCCTGTATCTTGGCGGAGTTTATCCAAGTAAAACACCATGCTACGGGTTTCAATTACTGCATCTTGTAAATTTTGTTCCTGCAAATATGCAAGTATTTTGTAAAAAAATAAATAACCGAGTTCAAAATATTTTAGGCGGTAAGGCTCAGTATAGTCATTGACTATAAAACTTGCAAATTTCTGGGATAAACTTTTTGTGTAAAGCCCGGATTGGATATTTTGTGCTTTTGTTAAATCTTGTAAAGTATTTGTGGAATAATTTGTTGAATCTTGTTGTGTGCTTAAATCAAGATAATATAAACTTGTATCTCGTTTACCGTAAATTTTTTTATTATTTTTAATTCTTGCTTGTGAAGCCTCAAAGTTATGGTTTTGCATATCCTCTATAACTTTGGTTTTATAACGTACTGAAGGCCCTGTACAAGCGCAGAGCAAAACAATGCAACATACCGCAAGCAGGGCCTTCAAACTTTGCATAAATTATAATTTAAATGCTTTTTTATTGACGTATTTTTTGATTTGTTTTTGACCGTTCCAAAGTATTCTATTTGTTTCAATGTTAATAAGTTTTAAATTAACTTGATAAAATACAACACCTTTGCCGTGTAATTCGTCTTTAATATCACTTAATACGCCGCTCAACATATAATCGGCACCGACTTCTTTGCCAAATGCCTTACGTGTTGCTTCAGAGGAATATTCATCTTGGTCCAAACGTTCTTCGCGCAATTCCCCTCTCTCATTTTTAGAAGCCACAAATTCCACTTTGCCACTGTTTATTAAAGCCCTTTGAAGTTCCTCAATAAAAGTATTAGTGTTTATATGTTCCATGGAATCATTTCTGACTGTTCCGACAATTACCACCGGTTCTTTGCCTGCTTTTTCTTTTAAGGCTTTGGCATACCAAGCACCATTTAAGCAGTCATCAATCATGGTTTTGGCAACTTCGCGGGAATCAGTATCGTTCCAACTTCCGCTGACATCTTTAACTTGTTCAACATCCATACGCTTAACTTTTGTTCCGCATGCTAAAAGAAACGGGCAAACAAGCAAAGCGATAAGTAACTTTTTCATAGTTCCTCCTGATTAGAATATACCATATTTTTATCATTTAATTGAGGGAGGTGTCAAGATATAAACCCGAAGGGTTATAGTATAAAATGGGAATAATGCGAATAGCCTTCTTCAAATTTTTTGTTAATTTTTTCACGGTCATCTTTAGCTTTTTGTTCTAAAGCTTGGTGAATCGGCAGAAGGAAATTTTTAAGTTCCTCTCTAGTATCAAGTTGTTTTTTTTCGGAGTCAAAAAAGTAGTCAAATATGTCAAAAGATGCCATATCATAGCGGATAGGGTTGTTTTGGTCTGATAATTCTGCCCTAATTATTTCTAGAACATGGATGGTGGTAATTACTTTACCGATTCTTTGGTATTCAGACATTGTTGGTCCTTTGACTTCTTCATCCAAATCATCAAAATTATCTATAAAATTAGATGAATATTGTTCAAGGATTTTTTGTGCTTGTTCTACATCATTTTCAAATAAGGGTGCGAAATAATCTGCTTTTTTAAAAAATTTATTCATAGATACGGCGAAATCTGCCGGTAAATATTTTGAATATGATTCATTTTTTACTTTTTGTATCCTCTGTAATGAATTATCTAAAGCGACAAATGAATCTTGCAAAAGAATTCGGTCAGCAGTCATAAGTGTTGTCCAAAGTAACATGCCTTTTACGGAAGTGGTTGTTCGGTCAATTGCTTGTGAAAGTTTTGCAATATCTTTTACTTTTTTACCTCCTTTTAATAATTTAGCTAATTTTGCCGCACCTATACTTACTTGTGCACTTTTTAAACTTACTGTTGCACCGGCTGAGGTTTTAATAGGAACATAAGAAATCAATTCCCCCGTTATAGGGAAACCTGAAGCTACCAAATAAGATCCTACACAATATGCGGAAATAGCCAAAACAGTAACTGCTGCTATTGCAACGGTAGTATGTCTTATAGCTTTTTGTATTTTTTGGCGTATATATTCTGGGTTTTGGCTCCATAAAAATGCTATATCATCGTTAATTTCGGCATAAATATCTATAAGCTCCTGATAAGATTTTGAAAAATAAGGGCTTTCTTCCGGAAAGATTCGTACTAGATCATACGTTTCATACAGTTTATCCAGGTCTAAAGTACCGTAATCTGTTTGTAATTGTTCTAATCTTGCACTCTCTTTGCTATTGGTGCCGGATTCTGCGTGTAAAGGAGTTAGACAATTAAACAATATGGCAAACATCAAACAGTAAGAAATTATTTTATGCTTCATTTTCATATTCATTAATTTTTTCAATAACTTTATCTTCTATATCTAAATAAGCTTGTTTATTTGTTACATTTGTTATGGCCTCAACAATATTGTCTTCTAATTCTCTATTTAAACCCTCTGCTAT
>CAMUXX010000072.1 GCA_947164805.1 uncultured Elusimicrobia bacterium
ACATTTAATTGATAGAATTATTACCGATTTACCTGCCCCGACCGGCAACCCAAAGGCCAAAACGCGTGCTTTGATTTTTGATTCTTATTATGATGCTTTTCGCGGTGTTATTATATATGTCCGTATGGTTGACGGTACTATAAAAGCAGGGGATACTTTAAAACTTATGGCGTCCGGGTTTACATCTAAAATTGAAGAAGTCGGTTTTATGACACCCAAACTTCAAAAAAGTGATAAACTTGAGGCAGGCGAAGTTGGTTATATTATTGCAGGTATTAAAGATATTCATCAGGTGCAAGTGGGCGATACTGTTACAACAGCCGCTGCCCCTGCTGAAACTGCACTTGCCGGATATCAAGAAGCAAAACCGGTAGTTTTTGCAAGCATTTTCCCGGTGGAAACAACCGATTATCCGCTTTTAAGAACCGCTATTGAAAAGTTAAATTTATCTGACAGTTCCTTTAGTTATCAGAGTGAAACTTCCAAAGCGCTTGGCTTTGGTTTCCGTCTTGGCTTTATGGGACTTTTGCATATTGAAATTGTTAAAGAACGTCTTGAAAGGGAATTTAATTTATCTTTAATTGCCACAAGTCCGAATGTTATTTACAAGGTAAAATTTACTCCGCGTAAAACTCATCCGCAGGAATTGCTCGCTTTGGCTGATGCCGGAGATGGTTATAAATGGATTGATAACCCGGCCAATTTCCCACCTTACGGCGATATTATTGATATTAAAGAACCGACGATAAAAATTAAAATCGTTGTTCCTATTGCTTATATGGACGGCGTGATGACACTTTTAAAAGAAAAGCGCGGACAATATATTTCTTTGGAAAATCTTTCTTCTGAAAGAGTTGTAATTAACTATTATATGCCGATGGCGGAAATGGTTGTAGATTTTTATAATAAATTAAAATCGGTTTCCAAAGGTTATGCCTCTTTTGATTATGAAATTTCCGATTATCAAAGTTCCGATGTCGTGCTTATGGAAATTTTGATACACGGCTCCCCTGTTGATGCTTTAAGTGTTATTACGCATAAAGATAAAGCGGTTTCCCGCGGCAGATTACTTTGCGAAAAATTGAAAGAACTTATCGGCCGCCAGCAATTTGAAGTGGCACTCCAAGCACGCGTGAACGGTAAAATTGTTGCACGCGAAACCATACCTGCATACCGTAAAGACGTTATCGCCAAATGTTACGGCGGTGATATTACGCGTAAACGCAAACTCCTTGAAAAGCAGAAAGAAGGCAAAAAACGCATGAAGAGTATTGGGAATGTGGATATACCGCAAGAAGCCTTTATTGCCATGCTTAAGATTGAAGAATAAAGATAGGAAATCTGTTTCTTAGGTTTTGTGCTAGCGGCGTCTTTTGGGCTAATTTAAATTTTTCTTTTCCTAGAGTACCGCAAGTTCGCTTCGCTCACTTTACTCCTTGGTACACGTCGTCAAAGAAAAATTTAAATTATCTCCAAAATACTTGCTAGGTTTGTGCGCACGGTTTGGCTTTATTAAATCTGCTGCGCAGCGCGTGAACACTCACATGCGCTACGGTTTTGCGTTTGTGCAGTGTCAAAGAAAAATTTAAATTATCTCCAAAATACTTGCTAGGTTGACGCGTACGGTTTTGCTTTGTTTTATTATGCTTCCGCATTGCCCTCACCCGCGTGGCGGGCGGAGGGTGGCCCGCGCGGTCTTTTGCGCGGGACGGATGGGGGATAAAATTTACTTATTTATAAATTTGCTACGCAGCGCGTGTATACGCACATCTGCTATGGCTTTGCGCTCGTAGCGTAGTTTTTTATGATTACCTAGTTAATATTTTTTTGAGTGCTAAGATGGTTTCATCATTTGGGGAAAGTTCTAATATATTCTTGCAATCTGAAATTGCTTTTTCAATTTTTCCAGAGCGTATATAAAAGCGTATTCTTTGTATATAATTGTCAATATTAGTCTTATTTTCATTTATTGCCTTGGTATATAATTTTTCTGCTTCTTCGTATAGCCCAGCACTTTCGCATACACTTATTATATTCTCGCAAGCATAATATTCGGGATATGCCTTTTTAAAATCTTTAACGGCTTTTTCATATTGTTTACTTTCATCATACAATTTTGCTCTTTCCATATAAAGGACTTTTACCTCAGGGTTTCTTTTTATAATTTCACTTAACTCTTTTATTTTTTCTTTAATAGTTTTTGCTATAATTTTCATAAATTTTACCTCAACTTAAATTCAGCCATATAAAAACGGCTGAGTTTTTTGTGGACAATCAAATGCACAAAACAAACAGCCGTAATCGTTGTGAATAACACAACAATTTCGCATACTTTCACCTGCCGGTTACTAATATGCTGCATGTTTGTTTTTGGTTTGATTGTCCTTTTGTATCTACAAAAGCATAACCTGTACTTAGGTTTCCAAAAACTTCAAATTTTTAATAAGCCTTCTCTTGACTTACGGTTTTCTAACCTCCTTACTAAACTATAAAACTATTATATCAAAAATTGTATTGGGATAACTTCCTTTTTAAATTTGTATTTCTTAATAAGTTTTTTGAGGAAAATGTTTTCCCGTTCACTTAAAGTAATTAAAGTTTTTTGGGGGATATTTTTTAAATATTCTACTGTTTTGGGATGGAAGTTCGGCCCATAATAATACCTATTATTTACAAAGTTTAATGTCTTGTTTTTAAATGCTTCAAATAATTTCATTTCTTCTTCCTTTGTTTCTTGGGTTAAATATGTGTTTGATAAAACTATTAAACTGTCTTCGGGTAATTTAACAGATTTCGGCTCCAAAATTTGTGTGATAAATAAAATTTGCTTTATGTCTAATTTAATTTTACTGTCTAAAAATGCATTTTTTATAAGGCGGTAATTTTCAATATCATCAAAAATATAAGTTTTAAAATCAGGCAATTTTTTTATAGTATAAGGTGTAAAACAAACACTCTCTTTATATAAAGAACTTTCAAAATTATTTTTCTTTAATAAATCTAAACTTTGTTTTATTTGTTTAAAATTTCTTGAGGAAGTTATAAACAAATTATCTGTTTTTTTAAAAAATTTTCTAAAATATATTTTAAAAATCAAATTTTTAAATAAAGATTTATTTTGTGTTACAGGTGTAATTTTTAAAATATTTTTAAGCCTTTCATTTATATTTTGGGGGACGATTCCCGTCGGGCATAACACAGCACAGTTATAACAATTTTTGCAGGTTTTAACTGCTTCTAAAATATCTTTCCTGTCTTGTTTCAAATTAAGTTTTTGTTTTGCGAGCAAACATGCAATTTGCACACGTCCGCGAGGGGAAAACTTTTCCTGTTTTTCTTCTCTATACGCGGGGCAATTTTGCAAGCATAAGCCGCAATGGTTGCACTTTAAAGCATCACAAAAAATAGTATCAAAGTTTTGTTTCTTCATCTAAATAACCTTTAAAAATTTTGGGTTTAAAAATATTATTTTTATCAAAGACCTTTTTAAGTTTTATTAAAGTTTCGTCTATTTTTAATTCATTTTTATTTGTTTTGCTTTTAATTTGATAAGGCAGTAACCTTAAAGTAAATAAAAGCGGTGCCCCAAATGCCCCTTGAGTACCGGACATAAAATGTATTAAATCATAGCCTGCAGCATTTTTAACAAATTTTCCGCCAACCGTAATTAATCCTTCACCGCAAACGAAGGTCAAACCAGTAACGAAATCGGCAAAAGCAGTATCTTTTCCGCTTAAAAACAAATCAAGTAAAGAACCTTTCTTTTGTGTTGTAGGTAAGAAAAATTTGCCGGTAAGTTGTTTATTTAAATCCTCAATTAAAGCTCCTGCCTGTACGGTTAAAGTATAATTTTCTTTATCAAAATCTACTATTTTATTTAATGTTTTTAATTGTTTAAAATCAAATTCTTTTGTGCTGAGTGCATCATTATAAAAATTTTGCAAGTCTGCCGGGACATCTTGCTTTTCGTTTTCACAAAGCGGAAGTATTTTTTGAGGATTTAAAATATCTTTTTTATCTAAAGCATTTTTTATCTTTTTAAATAAACCGATAGTATCCCGATTAAAAAATATATTCATTGATGCACGCTTTTGAACTGCTATGCCATGCTCGGCGCTGAGTGTCCCGCCTATTGAAAAGATAAAATTATCAATTTCTTTCGTAGCAAGTTTAATTTGATTTGCTTCAAAATAGTTATTATCATCAAATATAATATTTGGGTGCAAATTACCGTCACCGGCATGAAAAACTATTGTACCCCTTAAATTATATTTCTTCAAAATATTTTGTATAAATTCAACCGCTTCAGCAAGTTTCGGGCGTTCTACCGCATAGTCAAAAGACATAAGCCCGTTTGCTTGCTTAGCCAAAGCAAGCGCAGCTTTTGCGCGAGTGTTCCAAATTTGTTTAATTTCCGTTTTATCTAAATTTGTTTTTATTTCTTTCGCTTTATTGTTTTTAAAGATATTCACTATTTGTTTTATATCTTCGGTGATTTGTTTTTTAGTGCCTTCAAGTTCTGTTATCAAAAGTGTTTTTATATCGCTATTGTTGTATTGTGTTAAGGCTAAAGCATTTTCGTCCATGACTTCTAATGCACTTGGTAGAAAACCTAAAGAAATTATTTGTTGTACGGCCTGCATTGTGTCTTTTAAATTTAGAAAACCGGCAATTAAAGTTTCTTTATGTTTCGGTAGCGGGAGAATTTTGACTTTCAGTTTTGTAATAATACCTAAAGTTCCTTCGCTTTTAACCAGTAAGTGGAGTATTGGGTTTTCTTTTTTTAGACTTAAGATTTTACCATCGGCTAAAACGATTTCGGCACCAAGTAAATTTTGAGCACTCGCACCGTACTTTAAACTCTTTGCGCCGCCGGCATTTAAAGCAAAATTTCCACCGATGGTGGAAAATGCCCGGCTTGCAGGATCAGGTGCAAAGAAGAAACCTAGCGGTTTTAGAATATCTTGCAAATCTTGGTTTATAACGCCGCTTTCCACAACTGCATAATTTTCTTTCGTGTTTATTTCAAGTATTTTATCCAAAGCGGCTAAATTTAAAACAAAGCCACCCTTTATAGGTATACAAGCACCGTCGTGATTTGAAGCACTCATTCGTACTGTTGCTGAAAAACCATATTTATTTAAAATTTGTAAAACAGGGGAAATTTGCGAAGTGTTTTTAATATTTAAAACTGCTTCCGGCCTTGCTTTTATGGGGCTGCTGTCATAACTGTTGAGCAAGAGGTCCAACTTGGATATTAAAATATTTTCATCCCCAAGTATTTTTTTAAGTTCTTGCAAAACTTGTTTAAATTTACTTTCCCGCATAGTCCTATACTAAATTGTATAATATTAGTATGAGAAGGAAAAGTACCAAAAAAGCCAAAAAAGTGTTTATTATAGGGGATGTTCACGGTGAATATCACGGCTTTGCCGCAGCTTTGATTCACGCAAAACTAATGAACCCGGAACTTAAATGGACCGGTAAAAAAAATATTTTGGTCCAAATAGGGGATATTATTGACAGGGGCATCTATTCTATGCAAGTTGATAAACTTTTAAATCCTTCACAGATTTCATTTGCGCTATCCCCT
>CAMUXX010000073.1 GCA_947164805.1 uncultured Elusimicrobia bacterium
ATAATAAATCAGCCCGCTCTAAAGCCGTTAACGGCTCGCGCAAATTTCCGTAAGGCAAAAGTCCACCGCCAAAGGGGTTTTGGGCATCAAGTAAAACTATATTTCTGTCCCTTTTAAGTTTATGGTGCTGGAAACCGTCATCAAGTAAAATTACCTGGCTTTTAAATTCTTCCGTTGCGCGTTTTGCGGCTTTATAACGGCTTTTGCTTACTATAACCGGTACTTGTTTATCTTTTAAAAGAAGGTTCATCATATAAGGTTCATCACCGGCATTTTGCCAATCTAAAGAGTTTTGGTCATATAAAACAACAACTTCTTCCCCTTTTTTAGGCCGTTTATAACCACGGGAAACAACCGCTACACGAAGGCCCATTTCCGCTAAAATTCTAGCACAAAGCAAAACCGTAGGTGTTTTACCTGTTCCTCCTGCGGTAATATTACCGATACAAAGAACAAAACTGTCCACGCTTTTTTGTTTTCTAATTTTTAATTTATAAAGAAGTAAATTAAACTTTACCGCAAGCAAATATAAAACAGAACAGGCCCTCAAAGCAAAATGCCCGATTTTATATTTAAGTATTTTTTTGCGTATATTTTCTAACCCCATATATTCATTATATTATTTTATCTTTGTTGTTAGCAAACAAAAAACCCACGCTTAGGGGTTTAGCGTGGGGGAGGAGAGATATGAAACTAATTATTACTTCTCATACTCTGTTATGCAATCTGCTATTTTACTGAAATTTCGTTGTACACCTAAAGGGCCTTCCTTATGGGAAACATAACAATCCTTTTTCCCTTCGTTAGATAAAACTACCATTTTGGTATTGCTTATAGATAATAAAAATTTTAATGTTTGTTTCATAATGTTCACCGCCTTTGCTGCTTCTTATACCTAAATTTTACCGTTTTTAAACAAACAAAAAAAGGGCCAAAAGGGTAATTTTTAAAGTTTTTGGACCTATAAGATTTTTCCCAAAAGTCCTATGATGCTTATTTACCGCGTTTAAACTATTTAAGAAATAAAGCCAAACCGTGTATGCAAACCCGGCAAGTATTTTTGAGGAAATTTTAGTTTTCTCTTTGACGACGAGTACCAAGAAGAACGGGAGCGTAGCGACTCTCGGTACTCTAGGAGAAGAAAAACTAAAATTTACCAAAAAGAATTTGACGGCACACAATGTAAACTGTAGACTTCCTTATACTTGCAAACACGGTTGTCTATTTTGTACTATTTATATATGGACAACTTAAATCCGCAAATCTATCTGATAAATACCCCTACAACAAAACAGGAAATTGTAAAGTATTTGGTCTCAAATATTTGTACTGGTACTGCTTTGAATCAGGAGGAAGTTTTTAAGGCAATAATTAAACGTGAGCAAGGCATAAGCACAACACTTGAGTCAGGTTTAAGCATACCGCATGCAAGACTTGAAGGTCTAACATCCTTTAGGGCAGTAGTGGCGGTTATACCGCAAGGCATACAGGATAATTACGGTAAAAATATTAAGGTTATGTTTTTATTTCTATCTCCCAGCGGTGTGCAATATTTCCCGGAACATTTAAAACTGCTTGCAAAATTAGCAGAAACTTTTACTACGGCTTTTATAGACGAACTTTGCACCTTAAAAACTACTAAAGAAATTGCCGCCAAATTACCTTTTTAATTATGAACGAAGATACAACAAACGCCCAAAATAAATCTAAAGTAAAAAGCGTGGTGGTTATATCTACTGCCATGCTTACATTTATCACCTTTTGGAAAGCGGCTGCCATTGTTTTATGCGATTTCGGCTCAAGTGCTTTTTATGCCGGAGGTATTGCTTATAATGCTTTTGGGCCGGCTTTCCCATGGTATATTTTGGGAGTATCGTTTTTCTCCGGTTTACTGCTGATGATGTATTTGGAATCTTGCTCCATGTTTACAAGGAGTGGTGTTTTCCCTGTCGTAAGTGCCGGGCTTGGGGAAAAAGCCGCCCAACTTGCTGCATCAGCCCTTTTATTTGATATGGCTTTAACAGGGCCTATCAGCGGCCTAAGTGCCGGGAATTATTTGATAGGTTTAATCAATTCCACTCTAGCCATTTTAAAAATAAACTTTTCCATGAATCCGGAAATATTTTCAATGGTTTTCGCGGCAGCGGTGGTAATTTACTTTTGGTACCAAAATGTTAAAGGTACCGAAGATTCAAGCGAAAAAAGTGCAGAAATTATCAAACTTTCCTTAATTATTTGTGCGATTTTATTTTTATGGTCCGCAATAACTTTGGCTTTGCGCGGGACGGTAAAACTCCCCCCCCTTAAGCCGCAGCTTACTAAAGAGGCTATGGGCTGGGCAGTTAATATTCCGTTTATGCAAAAGGTTGGTTATATCGGCGTATTGATTGCACTAGGGCATTCAGTTTTGGCCTTAAGCGGTCTTGAAACTTTAGCGCAAGTTTTTAGGGAACTTGAATACCCGAAAATACAAAACCTTAAAAAAACCTCAATGATAATTTTTGTATTTGCCGTTGTGTTTACCGGCGGTTTAACTTTCCTTGCCGCTTTAATTATTCCGCCAGCTGATATAGCAAAATACAGTGATAATTTAATATCCGGCCTTGCAATGTCCTTAAAAGGACCGACATTTTTGAAACTTTTATTACAGGCAGCGGTAGTTTTTGCCGGCGGGCTGATGCTTTGCGGTGCGGTTAATACCTCAATAATCGGCGCAAACGGAACAATGAACCGCATTGCCGAATCCGGTATTTTAACGGACTGGTTCCGCAAAATTCATAAAAAATACGGAACAACTTACCACATAATAAACACTATCTGTTTAACACAACTTTTGGTTATATTTTTATCACGCGGGCATGTTTACTTAATCGGCCAAGCATATGCCTTCGGTGTACTTTGGAGTTTCGTGTTTGAGATGGTGTCAATCGTCGTACTTCGCTTTAAAAACCGAGAACAAAAACGTGAGTTTATGATGCCCTTTAATATTAAATTTGACCATTTTTATATACCTATAGGTGCTGGTTTTGTAGGTTTTATCGTAGTTGCTTTAGCAGGAATAAACTTGCTTACCAAAAAGATTGCAACAATTTCAGGTGTATCGTTTGGGTTAATATTGTTTACAATATTTTATATATCAGGCCGTTTAAATGCCAAAAAGGCAAATATTATGTTTGAAGAAGGCCCTCGCGAAAAACTTAATGAAACACAAGTGCCTGAACTAAACAAAGCATTTGAAAATTTACCTTATAAAGAAAATATTTTGGTCACTGTTAAAAACGCAGATAATTTATACCATTTAGAAAAAGTTTTAACAGATTTAAAGGATAGTGAAATAAATATTATCGTCTTATATGTACGCCCGCTTGAAAATTGGAATGCCGGCAAGGACAGGGCCGGAACAAGTGTAGATTATAAAGAACTTTTCACACAAGTGATTTTGAAGGCGGAAAATTTTGGCCGCCCTGTGCATCCAATAATGGTTAACAGTAATGATTTCTTTGCGGCTGCGGCACAAGTGGCATTTGCAGCAAAAGCGCAAAAGATTGTTATGGGGGTTTCCGGAACTTACGGCGCAAATGAGCAAATGGAGTATATGGTTATGGCTTGGGCTGCATTACCTGAAAAATATAAAATTACAGCCGAAATTTTATGGCCCGGGCGAGAAGTTTCATTTAAATTTTAGGAGTTATTATGGCAATTCTAAAAATCTACAAATACGGGGAAGAAATTTTAACCCAAAAAACAAAAAGAATTAATTTTAATTTAATGGAAAAGAAACTCCCTAAAATTATTGACGACATGACACAAACCTGCCTTATGATGGAAGGTGTCGGCCTTGCCGCACCGCAAGTGGGGCTTGATATTTCTTTAGTAATTGTAATGCTTCCGCAAAAAGAGGAAGGCAAATATAAACGCTATATTTTAATTAACCCGGAAATCACCCTTAAAAAAGGTAAAGTTTTGAGTAAAGAAGGTTGTTTATCCTTCCCCGGCCTTGGCGTTGAAATTGAACGCGCAACCGAAGTTAAGGTTAAATATTTAGATGAGCGCGGCCTTCCTGTTGAACTTACCGCCAAAGGCTTTTTAGCAATAATTTTACAACATGAAATTGACCACCTAAACGGCAAAACTTTTATTGACAATTTACCCAAAGTAGCAAAAGACAAAGCCTTAAAAGAAATAGAACAGCTTTCCAAAGAGTGGTAAAAATTCCCCCCGCGTTTAAATTAAAACGCGGGGTTGTTATGTATATAAACTTTTAAATATCAGAAATCAGCAAGAGGTTTTATGTTTACCGGTATTTTCGTCAATCGGGCAATTGCATTTGGGAGCAGGACCACAATAATTGCCTTCACAACAACCTGTACCATAGTACAATGCACTATCTCCTATCCAACTACTGCCACATTTGTTTGTCTCACTTGATAGACATTTAGCACCATTATTTATTTTTGCAGCGGAGCAAACTCCCGAACATACACCTCCATTGTTGATATTTGCTCGCAGACATGTACCAGAGCATTCACCGCCCTCATTAACCACTGCTTGACCACATTCCCCTGTGCACTTACCGCCATTGTTTATTTTAGCACCACCACACTCACCGGAACAAATACCGCCTTCATTTACAATTGCTCCAATACATACACCCGAACATATTCCGCCATCTTTAATTGTGGCAGTATTACAATGTCCAGAACAAATACCGCCGGCAGTAACTGTGGACATATAACAACCTCCATTAGTCGTTGCTTTACATTCCCCACCATTGATGAAAGTTCGCTCACAGGATCTATCTCCTTCGCAAATACCACCGGCATTAATCGTACTATATTTACATGCCTCAATTCCTCCTGAACAAATACCACCACTATTTACAATGCTATCAGAACAACCATAAGAAGTGGAATAACATTTCATACCTTCATCAATTGTTTTGCCGCCAGTGTTATTGTATCCACAATAAGTACCTTTCCAAATACCTGCGCCAAGTTCATCTGCGTATAAACCAAGGCATCTGTCTTCTTCATCTGCATAACAAGTGGAATTTGTATTAGCCCAAGCCATACCTACCTTTTCACACGGTTCTTTTGTAAATTCCCCAAGGTCATCACAAATAAAATGTGAACTTGGTGTACACATTATTTGTGAGGTTTCATAATCACGGTAAATGGAATATTCTTTGTTATTCCTTGAAGCCAATATACCTGTACTAAGTAATTCATAATCAAAGTATTCTGTTTTTAATACTTCATCTTCATCATCCATAGTACCCTGTAATTGTATATCAAGGTCACTAAAATCTTGAGTATACTTATTTTTAGCAAGGTAGAAAGAGTGTTCGCTCTTTGATAAAGCAGAGAGATTAGATAAAGCCTCACTGGCTTTGCTTTTTTCTACTGCTTTTCTATAACCGGGCAATGCAATACTTGCAAGTAACCCGATAATAAGCACCACAATTAATATTTCTATTAAT
>CAMUXX010000074.1 GCA_947164805.1 uncultured Elusimicrobia bacterium
ACGGTGCTTGGTCTAATATAAAAGGGAAATGTTATGCCAGCGAAAAAGCAAGATGTGAAGGGACAGCTGACCCGGATGATGAAAACCCGGCTACTTGGCGAAATCATAGTAATATAGGCAATTATTGTGGATATTTCTCAGTAAATTCAGTAAAGGTAGGAGAATTTCAAAAATGTATCCCCCCTACAAGTAGCGTAGTAGGATGTAATTATTCTACATTTACAGGTGAAGGATCACAATGTTTCGTTGTTAACTGGCCATACCATTGTTCTAACTCTGAATTTGAACAAGGGGCTGAATGTGTAGGAGCAGGTTATAATTGCCAATATAGTACTTTTACTGGTGGTTCCACATGTTATGCACAAAAAACATATGATTGTAGAGAGTCAATATTTTTATCAAATAGCAAATGTGAAACTAACGATCATTGGGGTTGTCTGGGTGCAACTTTTAGTGATGGTGCTGAATGCGTAAGTTCTAAAAATAATGGTGGTTGCCGTCGACCAATAGTTAAAGCGGGAGGCAAATGCATCGCAAATAATACAAGTTCTTGTATAGGAGAATATGGAGTAATTGAAGGAGGCGCTCAAGCAGTTTATGAATCCGGCAGTTACTGTATTGGTAATGTTGAAAATTCTTGTTCTGGCAAAGGTCTTGGAAGTTTTAAAGGAACTTGTGTAGCAAATGCAGCAGGGGCCTGTGCAAATATTAATTATTCCGGTAATGGTTGTTGTGAAAGTGATACTAATAATTGCCCTGCAAATTCACCGAAGTGCAAATGCGATATAGATCCAAATACAAATAAGCACGCAACAAGTTGTTAATTTATAAAGAAACAAATATTCCCCGTTTAATTATTTATAAACGGGGAATTTTTTACTTGCAAAATATTAACTAATTAATTATAATTAGTTTTAGGGGGTAAGTATGAGAATAATAACAAAAGTAGTATTAATAATAGTTCTAATTACTTTGGTTTATTCAATAGCAAAACTTATAAGCGCGAAAACAACAAAACAACAAACAACAACAGTTAAGGTTTTGTCTATGAATAATCAAAAAATGCAAAATAATCAAAGCCAGCTGACCAGAACAGTTGTACCGACTACACAACAAAAGCAAACAGCACCTAGCATACCGCAAGTGCCGCCAACACCTGATACACCAAACGCACAAGGTTTATATCAGGCAGATGAAATATTAATTGACGGGCAAGGCAAGGCCGGCTCAAATTATATTGATATAACTTCGGATACACCTATAACGCCGCAACCGCAAAATAATGCCAGCACACAAAACAATAATTATAATGGTGGCGGTGCTTATGCAGAGGCATCTGTTAATATAGACAACAATAACAACACAAGTACCTCTGTGCAAACTTATGCACCGGGCATGCCTGCCTTTGAAGTTATTGACGGTAATTAAAACTTATTGTTTATTACAATTCCCCGCTCTTTTGCAAACAAAGTGGCGGGGAATATAAGGAAATTTTATCCCCCATTCGCCTCGCTAACGCTCGGCACCTTCCGCCCGCCATGCGGGTGAAGGCAATAATGAAGCAACTTTTGTTTAATAAAGCCAAACCGTACACAAAAACCCGGCAAGTATTTTTGAGGAAATTTTGATTTTTTCTGCAACACTTCAAGAATGTGAAACCATAGCGTGCGAGAACATCCACGCGCTGCGCAGCAAATTTAAATAAAACCAAATCGTACGCGCACACCTAGCAAGTATTTTGGAGATAATTTAAATTTTTCTTTGACGACGTGTACCAAGGAGTAAAGTGAGCGAAGCGAACTTGCGGTACTCTAGGAAAAGAAAAATTTAAATTAGCCCAAAAGACGCCGCTAGCAAAGAACTAAAGATGCAGATTTCCGCATAAAAATATCCCTCGGTAAAACCGAGGGATATTTTGTGTTTTGCAAAAGAGTGTTAGGCATTTAATTTGGTTACATCAATGTGAATACCTAAACCCATCGTGGAGGACATTGAAACAGTTTTCATATATGTCCCTTTAGATGTTGAAGGTTTAACCTTCAAAATAGTATCTAAAACAGCTTTTGCATTTTCATAGATTTTATTTGCATCAAAGGATGCTTTGCCAACAGGAACGTGAACAATGCCGTAAGTATCGGCTTTAAATTCAATCCTGCCTGCTTTAAGTTCGGCAACGGCTTTTGCGATATCAAAAGTAACTGTGCCGGCTTTCGGGTTCGGCATCAAACCGCGCGGGCCCAAAATTTTGGCTGCTTTTGCTAAATCGCGCATTACATCAGGTGTTGCGACTAAAACATCAAAGTCAATTTTACCTTTTGTAATATCTTCAACTAAGTCATCACCACCCACTAAATCAGCACCTGCTTTTTGTGCTGCTTGGGCATGTTCGCCTTTTGCTAAGACGGCAATTCTTTTGGTTTTGCCGGTGCCGTTCGGTAAAACTACCATGGCACGAACTTGCTGATCTGACTTTTTGGTATCAATCCCTAAACGGACATGGAGTTCAACCGTTTCGTCAAATTTAGCTTTTGCGTTATCTTTGCATAAAGCGGAGGCTTCTTTTAAGGTGTACAGTTTTTTAGAATCTATGTTCTCTTTAGCTGCTTTTAATCTTTTTCCCATCTTAATCTCCTTCAGGTTAACGAGTTTTAAACTCTCCCTGCTTTATTTTTATTTTGCGGCAATATCAACACCCATACTGCGTGCTGTGCCTTTTACCATTTCTGCGGCTTGTTTGATATCTTTTGTGTTTAAATCGGGCAATTTTTCTGCTGCGATTTCTTCACATTGTTTTTGTGTCAACTTGCCGACTTTGTCTTTATGCGGTGTACCTGAACCTTTTTTGAGGCCGAGTTTCTTCACAATAAGGACTGCCATTGGCGGCATCTTGGTAATAAAAGAGAAAGACCTATCTTCATACACGGTAATAACTACCGGGATTTTGATACCTTTCTCCAACTTTGCTGTTTTTGCATTAAACTGTTTGCAAAATTCCATGATGTTAACACCATGCTGGCCGAGTGCAGGGCCAACCGGTGGTGCAGGGTTTGCTGCACCTGCAGGAATTTGCAGTTTAATGTAACCTTTTATTTTTTTCTCTTTTGCCATTTAATTACTCCTTAATATGCCCGCAATAAATTGCGGGGTACTGCAAAATTAATTTATTTTTTCTACTTGTAAGTAGTCCACTTCAACAGGGGTTGCCCTATCAAAGACAGTAACCATAACTTTAAGTTTATTTTTATCTTCATTAACTTCTTCAATAGTACCGATGAAGTGTTTGAAGGGTCCTTCAATAACACGCACTTGTTCGCCACGTTCAAATTGAACGGCATGGCGCGGTTTACCGTCGGTTTCTTGGCTTAAAGTGATGATGCTTCTGATTTCTTCTTCAGGAAGCGGCGTCGGGCGCGGATCTCCCAAGAAACCGGAAATACCCGGGATATTGCGTATAAACCAATAACTTTCGCTTGTCATAATCATCTGCACAAGTAAATAGCTTGGGAAGAATTTGCGCTTTCTTAAATTTTGTTTATTGTGTTTAACTTCAACGACATCTTCCGTAGGAACTAAAACGTCAAAAACTCTGTCACCAAAATTACGCATTTTAATTTGGATAAAAATCTTTTCCCTGATTTTATCTTCATGCCCTGTTTGAGTGTGAATAACATACCAGGCCTTTTCAGGCAAATTATTATTATTTTCTGTTTGGGCAGTATTTACTTGTTCAGCAGTACTTTGAACTTCCGTATTTTGTTGTTTATTTTCTTCGCTCATATTAACCGCCTATTATAAGGCCAAGACCTTTTGATAAAAGAAGGTCTATAACCGCAATATAAAGTGCAACAAGACCAACAACTACAAAAACGAAAAGAGTTGATTGTATCATTTGTTGGCGTGAAAGCCAAATACTCTTTTTGAGTTCCATATAACTTTCACGGAGGAAGTTTATCGCTTTATTCATATTATTTATTTTCCTTGATTTATGGCGGGAGCGGAAGGACTCGAACCTTCAGTCCCGGTTTTGGAGACCGGTGGTTTGCCAGTTAACCGACGCTCCCCCACCAAATTTATTTTGAAGCCTTTGCTTCTTTATGTAAAGTTTTTTTGCCGCAAGCCTTGCAGAACTTGTTGGCTTCTACTTTATATTCTTTCTTTTTGCCTTTTGCATAGTAATAATTTTTACTTTTGCATTCTGTGCAAGTAAGCACAAAAGTTAATCTTTCATTAGCCATTTTAATATCCTTTCAGACGGTAAATTTCTTAAAACATTTGCCCGTCAATTTTACCGATTATAAAGCCCCTGTTTCCAAGGGCTTGATTTATTATAGCATATTATTTCACGGTTGTAAAACATTTTGTTAATATACTATTATCTTACAAATTAACAACTTGTTAAATGTTTGCCGGTATTTTCATCAATCGGGCACTCACATTTAGGAACAGAAACAGGACATCTTTCTCCTTCACAACATCCTGTACCAGTATAAGTACCCTGACAAGCATGTCTAACCCAAGCATCACCAATTATGACACATTTACCACCATCATTTACAGTTACTCCTTCACAAGAATGTGTATTATCACTAATACATTTAGATCCTGCATTTATGGTTGAACCATTGCATGATTCTTCAGTATTACCATAACAAGTTGCACCAGTAGTAAAAGTACTATAAGAACAACCGCTATTATTTCCTTCGGTACGGCATACTGCTCCTTGATAAAAATATGATTTTCTGCAAGCATCATTATTAGTAGCAGTGCATTCTGCACCTTCCCCTGTAAATGTTGAATTTCGGCAATAAGCATGACTTATACATTTTTGAAATTCACCTACCTTTACTCCATTTACAGCATAAAATCCACAATAACCGTCATTTCTGGTTTGCCAAGTTGCACCGTTTTCGTTATTATCTGCACAGCGTTCTTGTGGAGTATTATAACATTTCCCTTTATTTGACCATGCACCATTTATAGCATTTTCACATAGTTGTCTATTTACTCCCCAGTCATATTGTTGACATATATAGTGTTCTTGAGGTAAACAATATATGTCATTATCTTCATATAATTTATATAAAGTATATTCTCCGTTTGCCCTTTGTGCTTTAATATTATTCTTTTGTAAAGTAAAAGTGTAGTTTATTGTTTCAAAACTATCATCTTCTGCTTTATTACCGTCTTTATCTATTAAGGCAATATCAAGGTCGGCAAAGTCTTTAGTATATGTGTTTTTAGCGAGGTAAAAACCATGCTCACTCTTTGCTACTGCCTGCATAG
>CAMUXX010000075.1 GCA_947164805.1 uncultured Elusimicrobia bacterium
TATGCACGATGCCAGCGTTAACTCTGAGCCAGGATCAAACTCTCCATTAAAATTAAAAACCGTTAAACAAATACTTGCTTAATGATTTTTAATCACTTAACGAAGATTTGTTGACTTATGACTCTATTAGTTTTGTACTACTCTTTTGAATTTACGTTGGCTTATATATAAGGTATATATAAGTTAATTGTATGAATGTCAGTTTAATTAAGTTCCATCAGTATAACTGATTTCTCTTGCTTCAAACTGCCCATTCGCACATTTGCGATCAAATTTTCATAGAGCGAAATCTCCTTGGCTGTTTTCCTTCCGGATTAACAACCTGGAAATTTTTGCGTTTCTCATAACCGTTTTTAGGTTATAAGAATATTATATAAAATTTTTCTACGTTTGTCAAGTTTTTCTTTTTTACCGTCGAAATCTTGACTTTTAAAATCCCTAAACTTTTGCTTAGGGTACTGATTTTTAAACTAGCATGACCTGCTTTAAAATCTGTTGAAACTAAAAAACTAAAAAGATCAAATTTATTTTTGTTACCTAATTATTATAGCATTTATTTTTAAGCTTGTCAATATTTTGTTTCAAGGTCTTAAATTTGCTTTAAATATTTTAGCAGTTATTTAGGGGGTTGTCAAGCGCTATGCTGATTCAACGCCGTAAAGTTGCTTTATCTATATTCTAGCAGAAGATTTAAGTTTGTCAATTACTGTTTCAAGTTCTTAAAAGAGCTACCTTAATATTATAACATAAACAGAGCGAAATGTCAACCCCCTTTTTTTATACCTTTTAAAAAGGGTCTAACTTTGCGTCTGGGCAGAGGTACTTGTGTACTTGCGATATATAAAGTATAGCAAAGATTTTACAAGTTGTCAAGGGGTAAATAGGAATGTTTTGCAATTTTCATTTATTGCCGTCGGTATATTTTTGTGTACGGTTTATGTTACATATAAATTTCCCCGCGGGTTTCACACGGGGAATATCAATCATTTATTTAATTATTTTTAAATTTATGACATATATTTCGGGTCACATTCTATACCACGGTCTGAACATTTGGGCTTATCACCGCAATAAGTACCGCAGCAGCAGGAGGTTGAATCATACGAAGTGGAGTAGTAAGAACAACCTCTATCTGCATTACCATAACAAATAGAACCATTTGCGAAAGTGCTACCATTACAGCCAAAGGTTGCATTTGCAACACAAACAGAAGAATTTAAAAAGTCACCATATCCACAGCCAGCATAATCTCCATTTGAATTAGCATAACAAACAGAGCCGGCAGTAAATGTAGAATATCTGCAACCACTATTGTTTCCATAACATTCTGCCTTGGAAAAGTGGGAATTGTTACAAGCAGTCATGGATACAGCATTGCATTTTGATCCTTCGTAGAAATAAGAATATTGGCAAATCGGATCAGTAACATATACTGACTTATCAACGCATTCCGATCCTGCTCCTGTAAATGTAGAGTACGCACAGGCCGCTCCTCCTGCTCCAACACATTTTTCATCTTCACCGACATAAACTTTGTTTTCGCCATTATATCCACAAAAACCACCTCGTGCGGTGTGCCAAGTTGCACCGGTATCACTATCTACACATCTTTCTTGTTCCGTATCATAACATCTACTTGTTTTATTCGACCAAAAACCTTCTATATCATTACATCTCTTTTGGTTCATAAAATCCCTCCACTCATTAAGTTGGCAAATATAGTGTTCTTGCGGTAAACAATAAACATCACCCTGCTCATAAAACTTAAATAAGGAATATTCATTGTTATTCCTAACGGCTTCTATATAGTCATCATATAAATTAAAAGTATAGTTAGCACTTTCAAATGATTCATCTTTTGCTTTGACACCGTCTTTATCTATTAAGGTTATATCAAGATTAGCAAAATCGTCGGTATAACTATTATTAGTAAGATACCACCCATGCTCACTTTTTGCTACTGCCTGCATAGTGGTCAAAGCATCAGCGACTTTGCTTTTTTCCACCGCTTTTCTATAACCGGGAACAGCAATACTTGTAAGTAACCCGATTATTAAAACAACAACTAAAAGTTCTAACAAAGTAAAACCTTTAGCGTTAAACATATTTTTCAATATATTTTTGATTTTTTGTTTGATTTTTTTCATTTTGTTTTTTCCTCATTTTACTGTTTTCAAAAAGCCAAATAAAAACGGCTCGTCTATTTTAAGGAAGAGTTAGTGCCTTAAATAAACAGCCGTAGCCGCCACCTTTAAGGTGGCGAACATTAGCATAGTTCCCCTGCCGGGTACTATATGCCTCAACGACTGTTTTTGACTAACTCTTCCTCTGCTTTCAAAGCAAAGACATATCCTTACGGATACCAAAAACAGATAAATTATTAAGTTACTTTTGTAACTCAGAAATAAAAAATATTTCTACAATAATAATAACAAATTTTTAGATAAAAGTAATAAAATTTGATTTTTTCTATGACAATTTTAGAGTGTGAAACCGTAGCGTGCGTGCGTGTTCGCGCATTGCGCAGTAGATTTAACGGAATTTTCAATTTTATCCTTGACGACGAATACCCAGAAGTATAAGAGCGTAGCGATTTTCGGTATTCTAGGAAAGGAAAAATTGAAAATTACTTAAATGTACAAGCACGTTATATGCGTTTGACAATATAATGCGGAAACATAATACGTAAAATAAAAACTAAAACATCAAATTGGTAGGGAAAGAGCCCAACATGCTCTGCGCTTGTAGAAATAATAAATATGTCTTATAACAAAACCAACCTGTCAAGGCAAGAAAAATAATTGTGTAAATAATTTTTGCTGGGCGTTTTAATGCGGGTGAAAACCAAACAAAATATAAATCAAAAGGGCCAAGCAAAAAGAAAAGTAAAATAATGCCAATATGTTTATAATATATAGGTATATGTTTGCCTTGCCCTGCACCGCAATATTTGCAATAGTTATCAAACTCGCCTATATCGCTTTTGCATTTCCAGCAAATCATATTTCAATACCTTTTGTGCGTAAAGTTCTTTTTATTTTGGATCGCGTGCGTGCCATTTTTGCCGCCTCAAGCCATTGACGGGTTGGTTCGGCATTTTTGCGGGTTTGAATTTCGCAGATATCACCGCTTTGTAATTCATAAGTCATTTTTACCATTTTGCCGTTAACTAAAGCACCGCTGTAATGTTCGCCGATTTCAGAGTGTACCAAATAAGCAAAATCTAACGGTGTTGCATGCTCCGGTAAAACCTTAACTTCACCTTGCGGGGTAAAAACAAAAACTTGCTTTAAATTAATATCCGTTTGGAAACTTTCAATAAATTCCCTTGGAGCGGTTAAATCCCGTTGCCATTCTATCCATTGGCGTATCCAATTTAATTTTTCGTCTAAATTCGGGTCTTCTTTTGAGCCGAGTTTATAACGCCAATGTGCCGCGATACCATATTCGCAAGTGCGGTGCATTTCTTCGGTCCTGATTTGCACTTCAATAAGCGAGCCTTCATATATAATAGTGGTATGTATACTTTGATACATATTCATTTTCGGCATTGCAATATAATCTGTAAAAGTGCCGGCAAGCGGTTTAAAATTTGCGTGCAAAGCACCTAATGCACGATAACAGTCAAGTTTTGTTTCAGTTATAATCCTAACACCCAGTAAATCTTGAATTTGGGAAAAAGGTATTTCATGGCTTTGCATTTTGCGGTAAATGGAATAATAATTTTTAACACGTGCGAGTAAGCGGTGCGGAATTTGTTCTTTATTTAAAACAGCATCCAAAGCATTTTTAAAAGATTCAAGTTTTTTATTTAAATTTTCAGAACGCGCCGCAACACCTTTTACAATTTCGGCATATTCAAGCGGATGTAAATATTTGAAAGACAAATCTTCAAGTTCATTTTTTAAAGTAAATATTCCAAGGCGTTGGGCTAAAGGGGCGTATAAAGAAATTGTTTCCTGTGCCTTCTCAATTTGCCTTTGTTTTGGGAGTGCATCCAAAGTTTTCATATTATGTGTTCTGTCGGCAAGTTTGATTAAAATTATTCGTATATCATGGGAAACGGAAATTAACATCTTGCGCCAATTTTCTACGGTTTCTTCATCGGTTGAAGTGCTTTCAAGTTTATCAATTTTTGTTAAACCTTCCACCATTAAAGCAACTGTTTTATTAAAGTTGGTTTCAATATCTTTAACTGTTGTCGGGGTATCTTCCACCGTATCATGCAAAAGTGCAGCGGCGATAGTATCGGCATCAAGTTTATGTTCAAGTAAAATTTTTGCGACTTCGCAACAATGGATAAAAAACGGTTCGCCTGTTAAACGCTTTTGTTCTTTATGGGCTTCTTCCGCAAATTTATAAGCCTTTTCAATAATAGCGGTATCTTGCGTAGAGTACTGTTTAAACCCGTCAATAATTTCCTTTAAATAGTCTTGCATAAATCCTCTAAAATCACTTGTGCTGATTGTTTGGCAACAGGCGGCGCACCAAGTTTATTCCTAAGTTCAAGCATGGTTTTGCGCATATTCAAATACTTTGTTTTATCACCTAAAATGCCAAGTATTTCTTTTGAAATTGCTTCAGGGTTAACATCTTGCTGTATAAACTCGCGGACTACTGCTTTATTGCTTAAAATATTTACTAAAGAAATAAATCTTACTTTAATTATCATTCTAACTATTGCATAGGTTATAAAAGATGTTTTATAAACGACGCTCATCGGCAAACCGAGCAAGGCATTTTCCAAAGTAGCGGTGCCGGAACAGGTTAAAACAAAGTCCATAGTACGCCTGATTTTAAAATCCTTTTCACGCACAATTTGCATTTCTTCTTTGCTTGCGCCGGTTAATTGAAAAAGTTTTTCATCACTTACTTCCGGTACTGCAAACATAAAGCATTTTGCATTTTTGTAAACTTTTTTAATTTCTTTAAAAACATCAAAAAATATTTTACTGTGCTTTTCAATTTCCGCCGGGCGGCTACCTACCATTAAACCAAATTTCCAATCCGCATCTTTACCTTCTTTATAATTAATTTCAAGCGGTTCGGGGACAGTATCCAAAAGCGGATTCCCAAAAAACACCGGGTTACCGCCATATTCTTTATAAATATCTGCTTCAAACGGGAAAATGACAAATTGTTTTCTTGTAAGTTTTACAATTTCTTTTGCGCGGTAACGCCTTGAAGCCCAAACTTGCGGGCAAACATAATAGTAGGCAGGAATATTTTCCGCCTTAGCAAGTTTTAAAATTTGATGG
>CAMUXX010000076.1 GCA_947164805.1 uncultured Elusimicrobia bacterium
TAATAGGATATTCTGATTTAGGTGTTCCGATAAGCCAAAATTTAGAACGTCCGCTTTTAATATGTAATTTATTATCTTCATCACTTTCTAAAATAATTTCTTTACCGGACGGTAAATTTTTTAATATATCTGAAAAATCTTTTATTGGTACTGTTATTGAACCTTCTTCAATAATTTCCGCTTTAAAAGTATGTATTATAGCCATTTCCATATCAGTTCTTGTTAATTTAATTATACCGTCTTTTGCCTCTATTAAAAAATTAAATAATATAGGTAAAGTTGTTCTGCCGCTGACTGATGAAACTATAATTTGCATTCCTTCTGAAAGTTTTTCTTTAGTAATATTAATTCTCATATTATTATCCTTATTATTATATTATCCTGTGGATTTAGTGGAAAAATGTTAATTATATATACAAATATTTTTATAATTTGTTGATATCTTTTAAATTTTATTCACACATTCCACAGGTAAAAATCTTACCAACAAAAAATAATTAATTATCCACAGCTTTTATTTCTTCTGTTATCAGGTTAATAACAGGTATAAAAAAGGTATTATTTTTTATTTCTTCTTTTACCTTTTCTTTAGCGTGTATAACAGTAGTGTGATCCCTATTAAATTCCCTCCCAATTTCCGGTAAAGATAAAGAAGTTAATTCTGTTGCAAGATACATAGCAATTTGCCTTGGCCAAGCAATGGAATTATTCTTCTTTTTAGAATTTAAATCTTCTAAATTTACTTTAAAATGTTTACAAACAACATCTTTTATTCTATTAATACTTATACTGTATTTTTGTTGGTCTAAATTTATAATATCAGCCAAAACTTCCTTAGCAATATTTACGGTGGCATTTACCCCATGAATACTTGCATAACTTGTTAAGCGGTATAAACAACCTTCAAGTTCCCTAATATTTGCTTGTACACCTTGTGCGATAAAAGATAAAACATCATCTGAAATATCAAAATTATTTACATCTCTTTTATGACGTAAAATTGCGATTCTTGTTTCTAAATCCGGCCTTTTAATTTCAGCTGAAATACCACTGAGTAGACGCGAAGATAAACGTTCACTAAACTCAAGTTGGTTTGGTGTTTTATCACAAGTTAAAACAATTTGTTTTTGATTATTAAATAAAGAATTAAAAGTATAAAAAAATTCTTCTTCAGAACGGTTTTTACCAACTAAAAATTGTATATCATCAATAAGCAAACAATCAATGTTTTCATATTGTTTATGGAAAGGCGTTGTTGATTTATTTGCCATATGTTCTATACATTGTGTAAAAAAATCTTCTCCCGACATATATAAAACTTTTGCATAAGGATTATTTTTTAAAAGTTCATTTCCGATAGCATGTAAAAGATGTGTTTTACCAAGCCCCGGTGCGCTGAAAATCACAAAAGGGTTATTCGCGCGGTTACCGATTTTTTTGACTACTGCTTCAGATGCTTTATAAGCAAAACGGTTTGAAGGGCCTTCAATAAAACCTTCAAAAGTATAATGTGGATCAAGTTTAGTTTCTTCCCTTGAAGTTTGTTTAATATGGCTTTGTACATGAACTACCGGCGGAACTTGTAAAGTAGGGGTATCTTTCTGTTTTTGTATAATATAATCTACGGTGCAAGGGAAATTTGTTAATTCGGTTAAACCATGTAAAATAGGTGTTTCATATCGATCTTTGATAGTTTTAAGCCAAGATTCATTTGGAACTTCAATTTTAAAAACACCCTCACTGAATTCCAAAATTTTCATGGGTTTTAACCACATATCGCAAATATCTTTACCCAAAGTTGTTTCTAACTTTTTTATTAAATTTGTCCAAATTTCGTTTATATCGTTGTTTTCCACAGTTTATACCTTTTATATGGTTTTGATATAAAAATTTAATTACAGTTAATTTTAGCAGTTTTTTAGCAAAAAGTACAGTTTTTTATAAAATTATCCAAAATTATAAAAGTTGTGCATAAATGTTAAAATAAATGTTATAATATTCATATGGAGCAGCATTTGTTTATAACTGCCGTCGTCGCATTTGTTTTTGATAGAATATCTAAATATTGTATCAAAAAAAATTATTTTCAAAAAAATAATGTTTTCGCTTTTTGGAATGCATTATTTGCTTTGATCGCGGGTGTTTTGGTGTTTTATATATTAAATTTTATGGCATCAAACGGCGCAACTTTCGGGCTCTCAAAAACAACATTTTCTTTAATTATACTAATTACTTTAGGTTATACTTTTAGTAAATATTTTAAAGCAAAAAAAGCTGATATAAAACAAAAAGAACAAATAATTGCCTTCAATTTAGACTGGGCGCAAACAGTTTATTTTGCCGCATTTTTTGCTTCAATAGCAATGTTTTTCTTTTTACAGGCATTTAGAATACCTTCCGCATCTATGAGAAACACTTTACTTGAAGGCGATAACCTTTTTGTTAATAAAGCATATTACGGTATGCGTTTACCTTTTATTAAAGAAAATTTTGTCAATTTCCACGACGTAAACCGCGGCGATATTATCATTTTTAGATTCCCGGCAAAAGACAGGGAACAATCAAATTGCGGCGAACCGCAGTATGGCAGAGATTTTGTTAAAAGAGTTATTGCTCTGCCCGGTGAAACGGTAGAAGTAAAAAATAAAACCATATATATAAACGGTAAAGAACTCCCCCCCCAAGATTATGCTATTTTCAGCGAACATGAGGAATTAAATATTTCAAACCCTTTAAGCCAAGAAGAATACCAAAAATTATGGGAAGACCGTAAATTAGAAAAATATTTCGGCATTTCTTTAAGAGATAGTTTTGGCCCAATAATTGTGCCGGAAGGTCAATATTTTGCTATGGGAGATAATAGAGATTTTTCTTGTGATTCCCGTTTTTGGGGTCCTGTACCTAAGGAAAATATTAAGGGTAAAGCCTGGCTTTTGCATTGGCCTTTAAACAGATTTAGAATTATTAAATAAGTTTTCACGTGAAATCAATTTTTTGAGTTTTTAAAAGTTTTCATGTGAAAACTCTTAATATAGTTTAATAATTTGACACTTTTGTAATTTTTTTATACAATTATAATAAGTAGTATAAGGAGATAATATGAGTGAGATCGTCTGTGTAGCAAACCAAAAAGGCGGTGTGGGGAAAACTACTACCTCCGTAAACTTGGCTTATGCCTTGGCATATTTAGGGCAAGAAGTTCTTTTAGTGGACTTTGATCCTCAAAGCAATGCCAGTTCCGGACTGGGGGTAAATTTAAAAGAAGATGAAAAATCTGTTTATAATTTTCTAACCAAAACTGCTACATTTAAAGAAGTTGTTCATCAAACATCTAATGAATTATTAGATATTTTGCCGGCAAATAAAAATTTGGCAGGTGCGGAAGTAGAACTTGTCAATACTCCGCAAAGGGAGAAATTTTTAAAGCAAGCCCTTGAGCCTATTAAAAGGATGTATAACTTTATTATTATTGATTGTCCTCCCTCTCTAAGTTTACTTACAATTAATGCTTTGGTTGCAGCAGATAGTGTAATAACTCCTATACAATGCGAATATTATGCTATGGAAGGTTTGGCCAACTTTATCAATACAACCGGCAAAGTTAAACAATTTTTAAGCCCCAATTTAAAGGTGGACGGCGGTATTTTAACTATGTTTGATACCCGTATGAATCTTTCCAAACAAGTTAAGGAAGATGTTAGCAAATTTTTTGGTTCAAAAGTATATCAGAACCCTATACCTCGTAATATTCGTTTAGCGGAAGCGCCTAGTTTCGGGCAAAGTATTTTTGAATATGAACCCACTTGTCGCGGTGCCAGGGCCTATCTTGATTTGGCAATAGAATTTTTGGTTCGCCGTGGTGCGAAAGCAGAAGATTTTGAGGCTTTTAAAACATCTATAAATAAGAATAATGATTTTGATTTCGGAGGTTAATTTATGAGAAACGCTTTAGGGAAAGGTTTAGATGCTTTGCTTGGCTCCTCTTTTGAAATGGAGCAGGAACTTAATAATGGGGGGGAAGGGAAAAGGAATATTCAAAAGATTTCTATTGACACAGTCGTCCCTAACAGGTACGAACACAGAAAGACTTTTAATGAAGACAGTTTAAAAGATTTGGCGCAGTCAATTAAGCAACACGGTTTAACCCAACCGGTAGTTGTAGTTTATGATGCCGGGCTTGATAAATATGAATTGGTAGTAGGGGAAAGACGTTTCAGAGCAAGCGAAATGGCCGGCTTTAAAGAAATTGATTGTATTGTACATACAAAACTTGACGATAAACAACTTTGCGCCCTTGCTTTAATTGAAAATATTCAAAGGGAAGATTTAAACCCCATTGAAACTGCCCTCGGCTACAAAAATTTGATGCAAAAGTTTTTGGTTTCCCAAGTGGAACTTGCGGAATATTGCGGTAAATCAAAAGCGGCGGTATCAAATTCTTTAAGGTTGCTAAACCTTTCCCAAGAAATACAAAACGCCTTACAAGACGGCACTATTACAGAGGGCCACGGCCGTGCACTTTTAATGGTTGGTGACGAGGGTAAAAGGGCAGTTTTATTCAAAAAAATAATCGGTTCCAAAATGTCTGTCCGCCAGGCCGAAAACGCCGCAAGAACTATTTTGGAAGGCAAAACCGTTGCCCCCAAACAAAGCAAGGACCCCAATACAGTTGCTTTTGAACAGTCCTTGCAAGAAGTACTTGGTACCAAAGTTGAAGTTAAGGAAAACGGCAAAGGTAAAGGAACTTTAACCTTACACTTTAATTCTTATGAAGAATTAAATGTATTGGGAGATAGACTAAAGACTTTGGTTTAACTTCCTTCTTAACAATCAAAAAAGCCCCGGTTAAAGCCGGGGTTTTTACAATATAAAGATTCTATTTAAAAATAAAATTTTGCCACACCAAGTCCTTGTACACCAGAACGGTCCGACATTGTTAGATTATCTTTAGAAACTTCTGCTTTAATATTGTATTTTACCTCTAATCCCAAAGATAAACTTTTTGAAAATTTATATTCAAAACCACAAGATAAATGAGGGAACAGAAGGCTCTTTTTATAGGTGTTTGTACCGAGAGTAACTTTTGTTGTTATAGAGGTTATTCCTGCCCCGAAATATGAACTTAGTTCCTTAATTCCTTTATCTACTTTTACATAGAAAGTAAGAGGTATAGCATAAGTTTTTTCCTGTCCGTTAATGAA
>CAMUXX010000077.1 GCA_947164805.1 uncultured Elusimicrobia bacterium
GGATCGGAAAAAGCTAAAATTCTTGCCACATCATCTATGTCGGAAGGGTTTAATTCAACATCGGTTTGTTTCATTTCTTCAATATTCTTTTTTATATCCTGAAATGAAATGCTTTGTATGTTGGTCTTATCTCTGTTTGTATAGAGTAATACTGCTACAGCAACTATAGGGCCTAAGTATGTAAAAACTTTTGCACCGCGTCTGACTTCTTTTGGGACTTCATGTATAAAGTTATGTTTTACGCCTTGTCTAAGAGTAATTTTTGGGAATCTGGCTTGTATGCGTTTAAAAAAGTTTCTTACTAATTGTCCGTTTGTTCTGATTGCTGTAGGTCTATTAGGGCGCATATTTTTTAATTGGTATGGCTCTAAATTTACTGTTACTACATTATTAAAACCGGCCAAATTACCCTTGCCTTTTGAAGGAAGAAATATTCTAAGATTTTTGTCTTGAGCAGTTAAATACCAAACATCGCCATTATTTAATATATGCCCGTTTACTTGGACAGGGTTTCTACCTATATTTTTTACACTAATAATATCTGCTCTTTCTCTTGTAAACAATAATTGTTCTCTGCTTACCCAATCAACATCTTTATTAACTCCTTCGAAATTACGGCCGAGTATAATTTTGTTTCCTTGTGTTATGTTATTCAAATGTCTTAATTCATCTAATGTAGTAATTTCTATCCTTTGGGCATCTTCCAGCAAACTCGGCATATTGTTCATGTAGTGGAAAGGGTCATCATAAACAGTCATGCCTTCCGCTAAATAATGCCCGTTATTAACTCTGTAAATATCTTTACCTAAATAATATTTGGAACCTGCATCATATCTATAAAAAATACGGCCGGTTTTACCTAAAGCTTCATCTCCGTAAATGCTTGTTCTTGGTCTTTGTAAATTGTTGTCATAAATAATGCGTTCCAAATCTACTGCTATTTTTCTAAATTCCTCTTCATTTTTTGGATATATTGTTATTGCTTTATTTGCCTGTATATCATTTGTGGCAGTAGCGGCATTTAGTGATATTTTATGTTCTACATCCAGGTATTGTAAGTAAGGTAAAATTTTGTTTGATATGTTTCTTAAATCATTAAGATTGTCTGCATATATATGCATTTTCCAAGGGTTAAATATTCGTTTTTTGGGCATATAACAATGAAAACCTTCACTTGGAATATATCCTTTTGTTTCTAAAATTTCTGACATATTCCAAGCATTTGCACCATTATTAAAAACTTGTGAAAACCCGTTTCCGTACATCAAGATAAAGGAAAGGCATAAACATATTAATTTTTTTATCATAAATATCCTCACTTATTTAGTATTGTACTTATAGCATAGTTAAGATATTACATTTTTGCAAGAGCAATAAGACCTATAAGAAGATACCCGAAAGACCTATAAACAAAAGGGCTCATAAAAAAGATATAATATATACAAATAGAATATGAGGTCTTTATGCAAAAAATCAGAATTTCAGATGTAGCCCAATATGTCGGTAAAGAAATTACCTTAAAAGGTTGGCTTTACAATAAACGCTCAAGCGGTAAATTACATTTTTTACAGTTGCGCGATGGCAGTGCAATAATTCAATGCGTAGTTTTTAAAGGGGATGTTACCCCTGAGGTTTTTGAACTCGGTGATAAACTTGCACAGGAAAGTTCCGTCGAAATTACCGGAACGGTACGTGAAGATAAACGTTCCCCGCTCGGTTTTGAACTTGGTGTAAAAGATATAAAACTTTTGCAAATGGCAAAGGATTATCCTATTTCCAATAAAGAACACGGTACCGCATTTTTGATGGATAACCGCCACTTATGGCTTCGTTCCAGTAGGCAAGTGGCAATTTTAAAAATCAGGGACGAAGTTATTTTCGCAATTCGCGAATATTTTAGGAAGAACGGTTTTACTTTGGTTGATTCCCCTATTTTAACACCGGCGGCTTGTGAAGGAACATCAACACTTTTTGAAACAGATTATTTCGGTGAAAAGGCCTTCTTATCCCAAAGCGGTCAATTATATGGCGAAGCAAGCGCAATGGCACTTGGTAAAATTTATTGTTTCGGTCCGACATTTAGGGCAGAAAAATCAAAAACCCGCCGCCACTTAACCGAATTTTGGATGGTTGAGCCGGAAGTCGCCTTTAACGATTTAGACGACAATATGGACCTCGCCGAAGATTTTATTTGCTATTTAGTTGAACAGGTTTTAAAGAACCGCCGTAAAGAACTTGAAGTTTTGGGGCGTGATATTTCAAAACTTGAAAATATCAAAAAGCCTTTTCCGCGTATAAGTTATACAGAGGCTATTGAAATTTTAAATAAAAAAGGCAACCCGACAGAGTGGGGCGGTGACATTGGTGGTGATGAAGAAACAATAATTTCCGAAAACTTTGATAGGCCTGTTATGATACATCGCTATCCTACAGCCATTAAAGCATTTTATATGAAACGCGATCCAAAAGATCCGCGCGTTGTTTTGGCAGTTGATATGATAGGTCCTGAAGGCTATGGGGAAATTATCGGCGGCAGCCAACGCGAAGAAGATTATGATACTTTAGTTGCACGCATAAAAGAACAAGGCTTGCCGGTTGAGGCTTTTGATTGGTACCTTGATTTAAGGAAATACGGATCAGTTCCGCACAGCGGTTTTGGCATGGGTATTGAAAGGTTTGTTTCTTGGATGTGCGGCTTACACCATTTACGCGAAACTATACCTTTCCCGCGTTTAATGGATCGTTTGAAACCATAAGTGTATTTGTTGTTAATAAAAATCCCCCGGCAAATTGTACCGGGGAATTTTTATTCAAAGTTGTAACAAAAATCATTGGGGTGGATGACGAGATTTGAACCCGCGACCTCCGCTTCCACAGAGCGGCGCTCTAACCAGCTGAGCTACATCCACCATAATAAGGAGGTCAGTTACGAAAAAAACGAAGTAACGTAACTTAATATATTTTAGCAATTTTCAAATAATTAATCAAATGTTTTTAGAACTGATGCTGTAATGTGTGTAAATCTAACAAGTATTTTGGAGATAATTTAAATTTTTCTTTGACATAAAGCAAAATCAATAACGTCATCTGACAAGTATTTTTAGGTAAATTTTGATTTTTACTGCGACGACGAGTACCAAGAAGAACGGGAGCGGAGCGACTCTCGGTACTCTAGAAGCAGAAAAATCAAAATTTACCAAAAAGACTTTGACAGCAAAAAACTACAGAACCAGATTTCCTATTTTTTGCAAAATGCAAGGATAATTTGCTATAATATTATTGTCCTTAAAGGACTTGTATAATGGTAAATCAAAATTACACAAGAAGCAGTAAAGATCTTTTAAGAAAGAATGAACAAATTCGCGCGCCGCAGGTACGTTTAATAGGATCTGACGGCACAATGCTTGGGATAATGAGTTCCTCAGAAGCCCTGTATAAAGCGAAACAAGAAGCGCTTGACTTGGTGGAAATTTCACCAAACGCTCAGCCGCCTGTTTGTAAGATACTTAACTACTCCAAGTATTTATATGAACTGGGCAAAAAGAGTAAAGACGCGAAAAAGAAACAAAAGGCAGTATCTCTTAAAGAAATTCGCCTGAAATCCAGAATCGCGCCGCATGACTTGGAAGTCAAAGTTAAGCAAATTGAAGGATTTCTTAAAAAGAAAGACATGGTGCGCGTGTCCGTTGTGTTCTACGGGCGTGAGAACCAGCACAAAGACATTGGTACGACAATGCTTGAAGATATGAAAAATAAATTAGCGGAAATCGCCAATGTTGAAGGCAATATGCAAGCACAAGGGAATAGAATATCAGTAACTTTCGTTCCTAAAAATTAAAGAGGTATTATGCCAAAACTTAAAAATCATGCCGGTGCAAAAAAGCGTTTTAGAAAAACCGCTACCGGTAAATATAAAAACAGAAAAGCCGGAAGAAGGCACTTGCTCGCCCCGGAAAAGGCAAGCATTAAACGCGAAAGGCGTCAGGCCCGCATAACTGCGGCAAACTCACCGGAAGGTAAATTGCTTAAAAAATACCTTCCCATGCAATAGGAGGTTAGTGTATGAGAATTAAATTTAGCGTTGCAAGACATGCAAGAAAGAAAAAGGTTCTTAACAGAGCCTCCGGTTACTATGGTGATAAATCCCGCCGTTTAAGAATGGCGACACAGCAAGTTGATAAATCTTTAGTCCATGCTTATACCGATAGGAAAGACAAAAAGGGCACATATCGCTCTTTATGGATTACAAGCATCAATGCCGCTGTCCGTGAAGAAGGTTTAAATTATTCCACCTTTATTAACGGCTTAACAAAAGCAAATATCACATTGAACAGAAAGATGCTCTCTGAAATGGCAATTAAAGATCCTGTATCTTTCAAACAACTTGTTGATATTGCAAAGAACGCCGCAAAATAACTTTAGTTATTTGTAATCGTTATAAACCCCGCTTGAAAATTTAGGTGGGGTTTATTTTTATGTTTAACATTTCTTGTAAAGTGGATAAAAATCATTTATAATATTAAAGTAAGTATCAGATTTTAGGAGATAATATGAAAAATTCATTTAGTAAATTACTTCCAAAAAACAAGAAAGGTTTTACTCTTGTTGAAGTTTTGGTCGTAATAGTTATATTAGCGGTATTAACAACTATTGCTGTGCCTACTTATCAAAAATTAATAAGAAAAAGCCGTGTTTCAGACGGTTTGCATGGTTTGGAATTATTTGCCAATGCACAAGATAAATTTTTTGTGGAACATGGGCATTATGCCAGCGGTTTAAGCCTTCTTAATGCACCGATTAAAAGCAAAATTCCACATATTCCTGGTACACCTGATTATATTTATACAACTAATTTTAGATACGAGAAAAAACCAAACCGTGATTGTATAGAGGCTCTTTCCCAAAATTCCGGTAATTATTCATTGATAAAAAATTATAAAACTAATACTAAAGTAGTTTGTATTAATGGCGAGGGTTCTGAAGACTGCGAAAATGTCTCCGATAATATAGATACAGCGTTAATGAATGATGTATGCCCGTTTACAGAAGGTTCATCATGCGGGCAAAGTCAAGCTGATTGCCCTGATAATTATTTTGATCCCGTTAACTGTTGTACTAGTTGTTCCAGAACAGAGTATGAAGAGTGTGTAAGTAGC
>CAMUXX010000078.1 GCA_947164805.1 uncultured Elusimicrobia bacterium
CCACGATGGTGCGGCTGTTCTCCACGGGGTAGCCGATCTTGGCGTAGCCCACGCCCTGCTCCTCCATGAAGTCCTTGAACTCCTGCTTGTACTCGTCGCTCACCTCGATGATGACACCGGGATTCTCGGCGAACAGCGCCTTCACGACGTCGCCGTCCTTGCAGATGTCGTGCAGGTTGATGTGCATACCCCCCTTCGTGTTGGCTATCTTTGATATCACGCCATAATTTGACTGGATTTACATTAAATTTTTGTTTATTCTGGCTTTCATCTTTCATATATATAATTATATAATGATATACATTACTTTGTCAAATACATCAGAGGACCTACATCATAATAGGTCTTTTGGCCCTTGAAAAGTATTATTAAGCCCCGTAAAATTATGTTATGAGGACACTAAAACTTTTTATAATTTTGTTTTTGATATCGGCTAATACTTTATGTGCACAAAACATAGGGCAGCGGAGTTCTGCCGCGCAAGACGAACAATGCCCCACACTATCACAAGAGGAAATTGAGGAAATAAATAAAAACATACAAAATATTTTAGCCGAAAATTTTGCACAGAAAGCCGGTCTTCCTTTGGAATCAGAACAGGCAAAACCTCAAGTTTATGATGACTGGTGGGCAACTTCCATTTTTACAAACGATCCCAAAGTAAAATTCGCTTTAATAGAAAAATATAATGCTTATAACGAAATACGATATAATCAAAACTGGAAAAATTCCCCCTATGCAAATTTCACCCCTGAACAGATAAGCGAAAAATTAAATACTTTATTTAATAAAGCTTATACAGAAATGAAGGCAAACCCTTTCTATAGGAACAATAATTTCGCTGCAAATTGCGGGCAAGCCGGCCTTATTTTAACTGATTTTGCTGCGTTTTTAATACTTCAAGAAATTGCTATGGCAGCACTTCCTGCAGCTACAACTGTTACAGAATTTAGTGCGATATCAGGTTTTGCTTGGGATTTTGGCCCTTTATTCGGTACCCCAGCATTCTTACAACAAACAAGTACTCTCGGCCGTATTGGCAGTGTCGGTGTAGGTTTTGGGGCTTCTATGAGTGTTTTAGATAGTTTCCACTCTTTTATAAATTATCTTCGCGGCATTCCGGAAGAAGACCAAACCGCATTAGGTGCACAAAAAGATTTACATATTGCTTTAAAACATGATTTTGATTTAGCCGAACAAATAAAGGAAATACAGGCAAATAAAGATTTAAACCCCACACAAAAACGCGAACGCATTGATACAAGAGATAAAGAAGCAATAATAAAAATTTATGCCTTGGAATATATCAATACTTATCTAATTTATGCGGAAAAGCCTGAAAAATATTTATGGGCCTTGCTTGATTTGACTACTCTTCTTCAAAGCAGGGGTACAATAACTTTTGAAACCAACCACGGAAAAACAATAGAAGTTAAGGCTACACCCCGTCTTATAGACAGAACACCTGAAATGGAAAATACATTAGAGAAAATAATGCAAGATTTTATATACGGTTTCAAAATCCCTTCTTACGGGAAACGCTTAAAAGAAAAAGTAGAAAAACGCGCCCTAAAAAATATTGAAAATGCAGAATTTAATTTCGAAGGTAATTTTTAAATTATTTTTTACAATCAGCCAAATAAGTTAAAAATTTATCTTGCAGAACAGTAAGGTCTTTCCCCTTGGCTTTGGAATTATTTATGAAGAAACAAAATACAATATCTTTGCCGTTTTTGTCTTTAATATAACCGGCAATAGTGCGCGCGCGGTCTAATAACCCTGTCTTTAAAAGTGTTTTACCGGCAAAAGATTTTTTTGAAACCCGTCCGCCAAAGAAACCTTTTTCATCATTATTACCTGCTATAACCAAACTGTCTTTAAAATCTTTTGCGTAAGGTTTTGTTAAAATATTTTCAAGCAAAGTTACGGTTGCTTTACATGAAACATTACTTGAATAAGATAAACCACTTGCATCATAAATATCAAAATCTTCTTCCGAAACCCCAATATTTTTTAAAGCATTTTTCATTTTTTCAAGTCCGTCTTTAGCAGAACCCTCGCCACCGCTGTAAGCACTCATATCACGAAGTAAAACCTCGGCATACAAATTATCACTCTTTTTATTTGTATGCTTTACAAGTTCTTTAACCGTTGGGGAAATATGTGTAAAAAGCAAAACTTTGCCGGAATAATTTTCCCCCTTCTTTACTGCCGCTTTACCGGCAACTTTAATACCGGCATCTTGCAAAGATTCCAAAAAACTTTCCGCCGCAAATTGTGCCGGGTTTGGCAAGGCGCCATAAATTTCATTTTGCTTTTCTGATATCGGCAAAACACCGTTTAAATTTATGATATTGCTTGCAGGCTCAAAAGTAGCGTAAACATCTTCCCTGTTAACTTCCGGGGAAACGTAAACTTCGCTTTTAAACTCAAGGCCCTGTATTTGCGGTTCGGTAAATATGGGCATAATATTTTTTTGGTCTGCTTTTACCGGCGGAAAAACGATTTTATATTTATTACTTGCAATACTTAAAGCATCCGCTTTAGGGGCAAAATAATTGCCTATATTTTTAAAACTTGCGCGCCACGGTAACTGCATACCGCTAAACAAAGAATTATCGGCGTAAATATTGCCTTTTATTTGTTTTATTCCTTTATCTTTAAGCGCTTTTGCCCAAGAAGAAAATAAGTCTTGATAAAACTGATTATCTTTAAAATCTTTACTTCCGAAAGACGGGTCCCCCGCACCAAGCAAATAAATATCACCTTCCAGAGTTTTGCCTTCTATTTTACCGTCTAAATAAACATCTGTTTCAAATGTCGTATCCGGACCCAAAATTTCCAAAGCGGAAGCAGTTGTAAACAGTTTCAAAACGCTTGCCGGAACAAGCAGCAGGTTTGCATCTTTTTTAATAATGTCTTTTCCCCCCACATATTTTGCATAGACGCTGTATACAGAATTATTTAGGGCAGGGGAATTTAAATCACGCAAAAAATTAACCCCGCTTTCTTGTTTGGAAAACGCGTTAACGCATAAACAACTTAAAAGCAGGGTTAAAATTAAACGGCGCATTCTATTTTTTAAGCTGCAAGATTTCGTCAATTATTCCGTAGGCCTTAGCTTCTTCTGCAGACATGTAATAATTACGTTCACTGTCTTGCCTTATTTTATCTTTAGGTTGTCCGGTGTGATGTGCCAAAATTTCAAGCAAATGTTCTTTATTTTCGCGAAGTTCTTTTGCCTCAATTTCAATGTCGGTAACTTGACCGGATAAACCGCCCCAAATTAAAGGCTGGTGTATCATAATTCTTGCGTGCGGAAGGGCATAGCGTTTGCCTTTGGAACCTGCGGCAAGAAGTACAGCGCCGAAACTCATGGCCTGCCCCATACAAATTGTAGTTATAGGTGCTTTGATATATTGCATGGTATCATAAATTGCAAGCCCTGCAGTTACCACACCACCCGGGGAATTAATGTATAAATTTATTGAACGGGAAGAATCTTGCGCATCCAAATACAAAAGCTGCGCAATAATTATATTTGCGATTTCCGTACCGATTTCCCCTTGCGGACCACCGACAAAAATAATTCTATCCTGTAAAAGGCGGGAATAAATATCATAAATATTATTTTTTTCTACTATTGTAGGTATCATAAAACCTCCTAAAAAACTGATTTCCAGGTGCGTGTTGTAAAGCGCATGGTTATACGTCTGTTGCAGGCGCGGCCCTCAGGAGTATCAACTGCTGTTACAAGTTTTCTGCTCCCATGCCCAAAAGTTTTTATAGACTCTGATGGTACACCGCGGGATACTAAATAATTCTTAACTGCCGAAGTTCTTGCACCGGAAAGCCAATCATTATATTCATCACTTCCCACTTGATCGGAATAACCTTCTATAACAAGTTTTATTCTGTTATCAGTATTTAAAACTTCTGCTACTTTATCTAAAATTTCATAAGAATGATGCTTCATAACAGTACTGTCAAATTCAAATTCAATACTTGGAATATTATTGCTTTCAAACATTTCTCTTGGTGTTTGTTTTGCCCACTTTTTTTCATTTTTCTTTGTAGGGCATAAAGCACTATTAGTAAGTAATTCTTCTTTGTTATATTTATAAGGTTTATCCCTGCCCACGCATGCACCTAATAATAACAACGCAATTAAAGGAAAAATTAATTTTTTCATAAACTCTCCCAAATCATAACCATAAATATTATAGCAAAAGTTTTATTTTTTTGCTTTCAAAGCCGCCTTAACCAAACCGTCAAATAAAGGATGAGGGTTCATCGGACTGCTCTTAAATTCAGGGTGGAATTGTACAGCAATAAAAAACGGATGGTTTTTATATTCAACAATTTCCGGTAAAGTATTTTTATGCCAACCGGTAATATGAAGCCCAACCGCTTCCAATTTATCTGCAAAGTCTGTATTATATTCATAGCGATGGCGGTGGCGTTCTTCAATATTACTTTTCTTATACAATTTTTGTGCTAAAGAACCCTTTTCCAAGACACAAGGGTAATTACCGAGCCTCATCGTGCCACCAAGCATTTTTACTTTCTTTTGTTCTTCCATCATTGATATTACAGGATATTTTGTTTTGGGGTTAAGTTCGGTGGAATCGGCATCACTCATGCCTGCCAAATTACGTGCCGCTTCAATAACCGTACATTGCATACCAAGGCAAATGCCAAGGAAAGGAATTTTATTCTCACGTGCATATTTTACGGTTTTAATTTTCCCCTCCACACCGCGTTTACCAAAACCGCCCGGGACAATAATACCTTGCACACCTTTTAAAACTGCAGGGATACTGTCCGTTTGCGTATTTACATATTTAATTTTCACTTTTACGCCATTAGACATGCCTGCTAAATTTAAAGATTCGGCAACAGATTTATATGCGTCATGCAATTCTGCATATTTACCTGCAATGGCAATAGTTATCTCTTTGCTTACCTTTGCTGCTTTTTTGACAAAGTTAAACCATTTGCCGTCATTTTTCTTCTTCGGTTTTAAACTTAAACGCTTTATAATAAGGTCAGTTAAATGTTGCTGTTCAAAATTTTCCGGGAGTAAATAAATTGAAGGAAC
>CAMUXX010000079.1 GCA_947164805.1 uncultured Elusimicrobia bacterium
TATTGCTCGGCACCTCCCGCCCGTGTGACAAGGCACACGGGTGGAGGCGACATGGAAGTGCTGCGCAGCGCGAGATTATGCTTGTGCGCTTCGATTAAAAAACTATTTTGCACTTGTGTTGCTCGTCTTGTTGCCGATTACGGCGCGAAGGCCAAAAAGCCCGAGCCCTTCAAGTAAATGCAAAGTAGCGTCATTAGAGGCTATATTTTTGCACCACATAATCAAATCAGTAAGCCCGTTAAAAGATATAAGTTGTTCAATATAAGTTAACAAGGCTTGCAAAATTATTATGGTTGCCGCTAAATAAACTTTTTTGTTTTTTAAAAATTCTTTTGCTTTTTTTACAAAATTTATTATTTTATTTATCATTATTACTCCTAAGTAAAATATTTTTTATTATTTTTGTATCTTGTGAGATTAGATTAACTTCCCCCTCCATTTTGCTTTGGCGTGCAGCGAAAATATGCAAGGTTTCTTCCACTTTATCCAAGCGTTTTGGGGTTTTTAAAGTTGCAGAAAACCATAAAATAAAAGAAAGCAAAGCTGCCAAAATAAAAATCAAATTTTTAATAGTTAAACTGATTTTAAAAATTAGGGGCAAGGTATTTGTTATTTGTTTTGAAGTCAAAACAGTTTGCATTTTAAACCTCCGTCAAATCAAGCCTTAGTTGCCAATTTGTAAGGTCAAATTCTAAACCTTCCACTTCGGCGGTAACTGTTAAAAACGGTGCATAATTTATTTGCAGAATATCACCAAGTTCAATTTGGGGCAAAAATTTGCATATTAAGGCTATGCGTTGTTTTTTTATACAGGCCCGTGCATAAATATCCGGTGCTGCGGCACGTGCCAAATTGGCATTTTGGGCAGGTAAAAATGCAGAACTTAAAGTAAGTTCTTTAACACCGTATTTGTCAATAATATTCGGGCGTTCTTCGTTTAAGATAAACGGATCTACCTGGTAGGCAAATTCTCCGAATTGTACTTTAACACTTGTATAAAGTTTATTTAGGCCTGAATCTAAACTTTCAAGGGATATAATATCTTTTGTTTCTAAAGTGAGGCACGGTGTCGTGTTTAAAGAACGGTTTAAAAATAGGAATTTGCCGTTACTGTCAAAACCTATCTGATAACCGCTTAAAGTTGCAAGTTCCTTCATGACATCTAAGCAGGACATATCTTTCGTTTGGACTATTGCAATATTAACACCGCTTACTTCCCAAGTTAGAATAAAACTGCTTAAAACGGGGCTTTGGGTTTGGGTGGTGTTGCTATGTGCTTCCCATTTAAGTTGGGCACAGTTTTTAGCGGAAGTTATGCTTTGGTTATTGCTTATATTTTCCCAGTCAGACCAAGTGTCCTCATCTTCATTTTTAAAACGCATATAAAAGTTTGCGCTGCCGTTATTTAAGGTTTGTTGGAAGGTTAGTTTGCCCCAATTTTTAAAATTTGTACCGGTTTGTATTACCGGGCTTAAATAAGTGCCGTTTGGGCTTAAAGTGCCACTGCCTGTACTGACAAGAGGGCTTGTTTGATAATTGTAAACATTATTCCCCCCATAACCCTTCATTCTGAAAAATTGGTAATTTGACGTCGTGTAAGTGTTATCTTGACAGGTTCCGCCTATTACACTTGCCCAACTGCTTCCGCTTGTTATATTTTTAAACCATATTTGAAAAGTACCGTTAAAATCCCTGGTTATACGATATCTAAAGCGCAGCATATTGCGCGCAGTTTGATAATACCATTGTTTTATTAATGTTTCCTGCCCGTTAGTTATACGGCTAAGATTAAAATAGATATAATCATAACTATATTCAAAAGATAATACATATCCGTTTGTGTTCGCTAAATTATCTGAAGAAGAAATAAAATAATTATATTGGAAAATGTCATCTTCATCTGCGGCTGAAACTTCCGCTTCCCATGTGCCGTAAGCCTGGTTAGCAGTAGCGCGGAAAATGGCTTCGCGGCCTATTGGCATCATCTGAGGGCCTATAACCAAAATTGAGGAAGGTGTTATTGTTATTGTTTGGTTATTTGGGGCAGATACAGTAGTCCACGTATAATCTGTATCTTTTAAAAAGTTATCTTCAAGTTCTAGGGTATTATTATTTACTTGTAAAGCATTTAAAGTGCCTTCGTTAAAATCATTATAGGTTGGGCAGTTGTAATTTGCTTCAATGGTAGAGGAATAAAATACCGGGTCAATTTGCCTTGAAGGTGCAGCACAAATATCAGCGATTTCCCCTGCAATCCACTCACATGTTTTATCGGTATAATAGTAACGGTATGTACACCATAAAGTATCTGTTCGCGGTAAATCAGTATTTAATTTAATTGTGGCAGGTTGTTTATACTGGCTTAAATCGGAAACAGTATAGTCATTTTGCGCTTTTAAAAGTGTGGCATTTTCAAAGCCGTCTTGGGTAGCACCTTGGTATACGGCAACAATTTCGCTCACGGCATTATTTTGAGTGGTAAATTTTCTAGTTGGGTTATCTTGCGTAGGGGTTAAAGTTTCAATTTCCACTGTTTGGGTTAAATCTTTTGCGCTGAAAGTATCAAGCAAAGCAAGCTGCCCCGTAAGGGATAAATTCAAAGTCCGGTTTTCTTTATCATAAATAGGGCCTTCCAAAACAAAACCTTGGAAGATTTTTACTTCTTCATTATTACTGTCGGCTATGGTTTTTGCACTAGTATAAACTTCAATTTTAGCACCTGCCCAAAAAGTGTTTGTTTCATCAAAAGAATTATTTTGATTGCCTAAAGTTAAATTTAAGACTGCATTATTCCAAACTGAATAACCCTCATTATCCAATTTCCACTTTATTTTTGAATTTTCCAAAATATATTTTGTTATATCTTGGGGATTAGAAAATGTATAGGTTTCAGTTTCAGATTGCCAGGTGCGCGTATATAATAAAAATTTTTTTGTGTATACCGGTGCTTGGTTGTTTAAGGCTGAAATTAAGGATTGGGAAAGTGTTTTCATATCATTTCTCAAGTAAATTTAAAGTGGTTTTATATAAGGCGCGCCGTCTGTCTAAATTAAAAAACGGGGCGCGGCTTAAAGCATATTCGCCGGCAATGGTTGTATCAAAACTGCCGTAAAAAATATAAGTTAAAAAAGTATTATTTTTTAATATATTTTTAAGGTTTTGTTTGAGGCTAGAATTTATATTTTCCATATTTAAAGTGAGATTAAATTTCGTAAAATCGCGCCATTTAACAAGCATGCCGTTTGCCAAATAATGATGGCCTTCGCGTGCATAAATATTGCCGCTTATATTGCTTAAAACTTCGCTTAAATTAAGTAAAGTTTTTGCCGCTATAATTTTACCGATATTTAAAGTGTTTTGATAAGTAAAACTGAGTTTAAGTATCAAAATATTTAAGTCGGTAGGAAAGGTAAAAATGAAATCTTGTTCACAACTTTCCACAGTAGCGATAATTGTGGAAAAATCATCTTCCAAAGAAGTTTTATATTCTATTGTAAGTGTGCTTAAATTGCTGTTTTTTATGATAATTTTATTTATTTGCGTTAATTCGGGAAATGTATAAATTTTTGTATTTGAAATTTCTTCCAAAACGGCATTTTCAAGCAAATTCGGGGTTAAAATTTCTATGCAAGCAATACTCATAAAGAAACCTCCCCGCTGCGTTGTTTGCCTATTTTATATGATATTTTTGCTTGTTCTACTGCCCAACTTACGCCGCGGCGTGTAGCGGAGGCAATTTCCTCGCAAATTTCCCTTGCATTTATTGGGGAATCTTGGTTTGCATTAATTGTTATGGGGCTGTTTAAAGTGATATTTATTACGCTTTCCCCGGCATTATTTTGTGTGTTTGGGGCAGGGGTATTTTGTATGCTGTCCACAATTTCAGGCGGCAAAACAAATTATCCCTCATGCAGATAATAAGGGCCTGTTTTATTTATCGGGCCTCCGCTTCTTCGGCTGCCTAGCAATCCCCCAAAAAATGAAGTCCCGCCGGATATGCTACCAAATAAAGCATTTGTTGCAAAATTACTGAAGGCAGACAAAGCCGAATTTGTTATTGAGGAAAACACTTGTTTTGAAAGATTTTCCATATCCAAAAAATTTTTGGAAGTTACGTCAAAAAAACTGCCAAATGCTGCTAAAGAACCAGCACTTGCTTTAGAGGAATAACCTTCAAATAATGAAGCAAAATTTGAACCTTTATCCTCTAAATTTTTAAAATAAGTATTAAAAGAATTTTCACTTTGCGTTAATTTATTTTGTGCGGCATCAAAGCCGGCAGGGTCAAACAAAGTGGAAAGTTCTATAAAAAATGAATTTGCATTATCGTTCATTTGCTTATTCCTATAAGGGATAATTGGCCGTCGCTGTCTAAAGGTAAAGTTTGTTTGTGCCCTTTTGTAGCGTAGCGGCAGGCCTCAAGAAGCCACAATGGGCTTTGGGCCAAAATATAATCTGTGGTAAGACCGTAAAAAGACGCCGTAAAAAATATTGCGCTGGAAAGTGCGTCTAATTGTTTATTGCTTTCAGCGCTGCCCGAAAATTTAGCATTATTTGCTTAAAATCATTAACTTCAGTTAAAGCCAATGCCAAATTACTAAGTTCAATAAGGGATAATTTATCTTCTAAATTTGATATCTCTTTAAATTCATTATTAGTGAAAATATCCAAAATTTCCCTTGTTTTATTGGTGCCGGCAAGTTCCAGAATTTTTAAGACGGGGTTTTGTTTTTCGTCTTTCAAACTTACCTGTAATTCGGTTTTTATTTGCCCCAGTACGCGCCCCAAGTTTATTGTTTGCTTTAAAGAAAGCGGGCGCAATGTTATGTCCTTACCAAGTATTTTTATTTGCCTCTCAGGAGGGCAGAGTATATCAATAGTTTTCATATCTTTCCCCTCTTTTTAGAGGGGCCCCCGTTATGCGGCTGAAGTGTCTACAATTTGCCCGAAGCGTTTTGCCTGGGCTTTTGATGTATCTGCCATTACGTCAAATTCCACTTCAATTAAAGTTTCACCGTCGCGTTTATAACTTTGTGCGGTTTTGCCGTTTGGGCGGCATTTCCAAA
>CAMUXX010000080.1 GCA_947164805.1 uncultured Elusimicrobia bacterium
ACCTAAAGTTCCGGGAGTCGTCTTTTCATTTTGCTTGCGCACTTGTTGCTGGTTTTTCTTTATATTTTTCTTTTGGGCTGCTTTTTCTGCCCTTTCCTTTTCTTTATCCGCAACTTTTCTTTTTCTCTTAGCGTAATCTTCCTTATCCTTTTTATTCCTTTGGATACGGTTTTCCGCGATTTGTTTATTTCTTTCTTCCAATTCTTTTTCCTTGGCTATTGCCCTATATTCCGGATCCGCAGGGGGCGGAACGCCTTCGGCTTTATCTTGTTCCTGACGCTCCTTTCTATCTTCTGCAGAAAATAATGAACCTAAAAGATCTTCATTAGAAATTTCCTTATATTCCTGGTTATTATTTAAGAACATGCCGGCTTCAAAGTCCGTACCAAAGGGCATGGCAGCAAGATCTTGCATTCTGGATGAAGAAAACTTGCTGTAATCCGGGGCTTTCGGTTCGCTGCCCATATTTGGGACAACACTGATTAATGTTAATACAGCAACCAGCCCACAACCAACCCAAGTATAGATTTGTTTTTTCTTATCGCCTTGGTCTCTTTTTTGACCACTGCTTCTCATTATTATTGCCATATAGATACCCTCTTTTTAAATTGTAATGTTTAATATTTTAAAAATTACCCTATAATACAAAAAACTTTGCTCCTGCTGACCCGCCCCCCTAACTTCAAGGGCGCTCAAGCATAGAGCCAATACTTCTGTTAATAGTATACGGGTTTTTGTGTAAATTGTCAAGGGGTAATAGGAATTTTTACAATTTAAGTTCTTTGCCAGCAGCGTCTTTTGGGCTAATTTAAATTTCTCTTTTCCTAGAATACCGAAAATCGCTTCGCTCCTATACTTCTGAGTATTCGTCGTCAAAGATAAAATTTAAATTATCTCCAAAATATTTGCTAGGTTTTTGCGCACGATTTGGCTTTATTAAAATTTCCACATCCGTAACCATAAAAATAGTAAAATATATATAATGCACAATGTGAAGAAAAAACTTTTTGCACCCATTAAAACTTGCTACCATTTCGGTATGTCTATCGTGGACAGAGTGGCAGAAAATATCGGTATCAGCAAATATTTTGCACGGTTTATGGTAAGCGGTGTAATAAATACAATTTTCGGTTATACGGTTTTTGCATTTTTTATTTTTATCGGCTGTGGGGATTTTACCGCCCCGCTTTTTGCAGAAATTTGCGGAATAATTTTCAATTTTAACACTATTGGCGGCATGGTATTTGGGGACAGATCAAAAAAACTTTTTTGGCGCTTTTGTTTAGTATACGGAACGATTTATGTTTTCCAAGTCGCAGGGCTTAAGTTTTTTGCTGCGTGCGGAGTGGAAAACAGATATTTATCAGGTTTCATTTTGCTTGTTCCCGGTGCACTATTATCTTACAATTTAAATAAGAGATTAGTTTTTAAGAAGTAAAATTCTACTTTGTTATATCAATGTCGCGCCACTTGCCCGACAAGAACCGCCACATCATCAACACCCCGGTACCGACGCCGTAAATGCACATCCATGTCCATAAAGCAACTATTCCCCCATGGAAAACTTGCACAATTAAATAACTGCCAAGCATTAGTGCAGATGCGCAAATAATCATAAGTTTCATTTGGAATTTTGTGTCCCCCGCACCGCGCAGACCGTCACCGAAAGTTAAGTAAACTGTATCGCCCAAAGTAAAAATAAACAGGAAAGGAAGCAACACTATTGCACTTGCATAAATTGCTTGTGTTTGCGGTGTTTGCGTACCGATAAATACACCTAGTATCGTATCGGGAAAAGTAAAAAAGCAGAAGAATAATGCCGCTTCATAAATTAATGTAAGTTTAAAAACATTGTAAAGTGCTTTTATGCCAACTTCTGTTTTACCTGCACCGCGGTACTGCGCAACCAAAATTTGCCCGGCGATAGTTAAACCCATTAAAGGTAAAAATTCAAGTGTTTGAAGTGTCATAATAATATTGCTTGCGGCAAGTGAAATACTGTCAATATTACCGACAAACAAAACAAAAATTGTAAAAGAAATTACGTCCATAAACATACCAAAACCGTTTGGCACACCAAAACGCAAAAGGCGGATAAGCGCCGCCTTATTAAAACCAAAAAGTTTACCGAGGCGGAACTTTTTATTTACCGGGCGAAATAATAAATAAAGGAAAAATAATGTAACGCAAAAACTGCTGATTACCGTTGAATATGCAGCGCCTGCCATACCCATTTTAGGTAGGCCGAGTTTCCCAAAAATCATAATATAAGAAAGTGCTACATTGATTATATTTCCACCGATATTTGCAATCATTGTAATTGCTGTTCTGCCTTGCCCGGTAAAAAAACTTGCAAGCGCATTATTGATAACCGCAAGCCCGCCAAAAAGTGCAAGAATTGTAAAATAAGTAAGTTCGTATGTTTTAATTTCCGGTGCGTGGTTTGTTGTGCTTATAAAAAATCTGCCAAGCGGTGTTAATGCAATTATCAAAAGCCAGGAAATTACACCGAGCAAAACCCCTTGCCATAAAGCAACACTCAAGCGCGCATATTTTTTTTGACCGAAATAATTTGCAACAAATACCGCCGTATATCCGCATGAACCCATAAAGAAAGAAATTATTGTAAACGATAAAAGCCCCGCCGGAACGCAAGCGGCCAAGGCTTCCGGGGAATACCAAGAAAGAAACATCCTATCGGTAAATTGCATTAAACTTTGAGACGAATTTGTAATAATCAAAGGCAATGCAATTGTTAAAATTAATTGATAAGAAGCCTCTTTACTTTTTTTTATTTTATTAAATAATTTCTTCATTTTACTTCGGTAATTTGGTAGAGAATAAAAAAACCTGCGGCTAGTAATAGACGCAGGTTAGAACTCAAAAAACAATTATTTCTTTGAGACTTTTACGGCTTTTGGGCCTTTTTCTGATTCAACGATATCAAAGGTAACTTCTTGACCTTCTGCTAAGGTTTTGAAACCGTCACCTTGAATTTCTTGATAGTGAACAAAAAGATCTTTTGATCCATCATCCGGGGTAATGAAACCATAACCCTTTTGGTCGTTAAACCATTTTACTTTTCCGTTTGCCATTACTAATTACTTCCTTATATTAATATAGGTCTCAAAGAGACATTGAGGTTTCCCTCACAAATATTATAACATATTTTAGAAAAAAAGTTACAAAAAATATTGCTGCAATATTACCATATACCAAAAAATATTTTTTATTAACCTATCTAAAAAATCACTTTGCTTTACAAATCAATCTTACCGACTGAAAATTAAAAAGTATTTGCAAGTTAACTTTAATTTTCGTATAATTTTATAAAGTAAGTTTGGCGCGATGGCCAAGTGGTAAGGCGGCAGTCTGCAAAACTGCTATTCGGGAGTTCGATTCTCCCTCGCGCCTAATGCTCTTTAAAACAAACCCTTTTGTACGCCTTGCGGGCGTAGTTCAATGGTAGAACCTCAGTTTTCCAAACTGATGACGAGGGTTCGATTCCCTTCGCCCGCTTTGGCGGAAACGTTGGGTTGATTTTGCTGGGATAGCTCAGTTGGTAGAGCATCTCCATGGTAAGGAGAAGGTCGTGGGTTCAAGTCCCATTCCCAGCTTTTACTTTTTAAAAAACAAAAAAAACACAGGAGAAATTAAAAATGGCAAAGGAGAAATTCTCAAGAAGCAAACCACACGTTAACGTTGGTACAATCGGCCACGTTGACCACGGTAAGACGACCTTAACCGCAGCTATGACCAAGGTTTTAGCAAGCGAAGGTAAGAGTAAAGAAATGGCATACAGCGATATTGCAAAAGGCGGTGTAGTACGCGACGCAAGCAAAATCGTAACAGTAGCCGTATCACACGTTGAATACGAATCAGACAACAGGCACTATGCCCATATTGACTGTCCGGGCCACGCTGACTACATTAAAAACATGATCACCGGTGCCGCACAAATGGACGGTGCAATCTTGGTAGTATCAGCAGTAGACGGTGCAATGCCTCAAACAAAAGAACACGTATTGTTAGCAAAACAAGTTAACGTACCGAAGTTAGTCGTATTCTTAAACAAAGTAGATTTAGTAGAAGACAAAGACATGTTGGACTTAGTAGAAGAAGAAGTCCGCGATTTACTCGTTAAATATGGCTTTGATAAAGATACCCCGATCATCCGCGGTAGTGCATTAAAAGCAATTGAAGGTGATACATCTGAACTTGGTATACCTTCCATTAAGAAATTGCTTAATGCATTAGATACCTGGATCCCTGAACCGAAACGCGAAACGGATAAACCTTTCTTGATGGCAGTAGAAGACGTATTCTCCATCACAGGTCGCGGAACAGTAGCAACCGGTAGAATTGAAAGAGGTAAGGTAAAAGTCGGTGATCCTTTGGAAATCATTGGTTTTAGAGACACATTAAATACCGTAGCAACCGGTATTGAAATGTTCCGCAAATTATTGGATGAAGGTTTAGCAGGCGATAACGTAGGTATCTTGCTCCGCGGTATTGATAAGAATCAAGTTGAACGCGGTCAAGTACTTGCAGCCCCCAAAACCATCACCCCGCATAAGAAATTCACAGGCCAAGTTTACATCTTGAAGAAAGATGAAGGCGGCCGCCATACACCTTTAACACCGGGTTATAAACCGCAGTTCTATTTCAGAACAACCGATGTAACCGGTGAATTACAATTCAAAGGTGACATGATTATGCCGGGCGACAATGCCGAAATCGAAGTAACCTTGATTACCCCGATTGCAATGGAAGAAGGTGTAAGGTTTGCAATCCGCGAAGGTGGTCATACAGTAGGTGCAGGTGTTGTTACCAAAATTATTGAGTAGTTTTTCACTAACAATAACAAAAAATACCTCTGTTAATACAGGGGTATTTTTTTGTTATTGTTTTACGTGTTAATTTTCCGCATTATACTCACAAACGCGCGAAATGTGCTTGCATATTTAAGTGCTTTTTGATTTTTATTTTCCTAGA
>CAMUXX010000081.1 GCA_947164805.1 uncultured Elusimicrobia bacterium
ATTGTTGCCATATTAATTTACCTTATGCAAGAATGTTTTGCTTTTACCGTATTCACTAACGATTTGCACTGCCATTTCTGCGACGGCATCCTGTGCCTGGTCGGTAGATGCGCCGATATGATGTGTGCCGTAAAAATTCTCTAATCCTTCAAAAACCGTTTTATCAAAGACGGTATCGGTGGCTGGTTCATTTTCGTAAACATCTAAAGCAGCGCGGATTTTGCCGGCTTTTAAAACTTCAACTAAATCTTTAGTGTTTACCAAGTTTCCGCGGGCGGTATTTATAAAATAAGCACCGTCTTTCATTGCATCAAAAAACTTTTTATTGAATAAACCTTTTGTTTCTTCCGTAGACGGTAAATGCACAGTTATAATGTCCACGGTTTTTGCAAGTTCGTAGACATCGTTAACGCGTTTTGCATTAAATTGCGCCAAAACTTCATCTTTGGCATAAGGATCATAAACATAAAGTTCAAGCCCGAAAGCCACGGCACGTTTTGCAACTGCTTTACCGATATTTCCAAAGCCGAAAATGCCAAGTTTTTTACCGAAAATTCCACGCGCTTTGGAATATTCGCTTTTATTCCATTTACCGTCGCGTAAATCGCGTACATTATTATAAATGCGCCTATCTAAAGCAAGCATTAAGGCCATGGCAAGTTCCGCAACTGCGAGAGAATTTGTACCCGGGCAATTGCAAACCGCAATGCCTTTTTTAGCGGCATAGGCGGTATCAATAGTATCATAACCGGCACCGGCGCGGATAATAAGTTTTAAGGCTTTTCCTGCATCAATAACCGCAGGTGTAACTTTTGTACTTCGGACAATCAAAATTTCATTATCCTTAATTTCGTCCGGCAAAGTGTTTTCGTCAAGTTTTGGGGCAAAAGTTACTTCATTATTTTGTGCCAAAACATTTTGCCAATGCTCAGGGAATTTATCTGCAATTAAAATTTTCATTTTGCACTCCTTAAATCTTTAACGATTTTATCTACCGCATTTAAAAGTTTTTCATATTGCCCTACACCGTCAATATCAACAAACGGGAAACAAGCAATCCTTAAAGAATTTTGTTTGACTGACGAATACTTTTTAATACCGTCTTGCAAATTAGGCATACCCGTTGCTTTAAGTGCGGCAGAGATATCTGCATCCACAATTTTATCATCTGTAATTGCTAAAGTAACGGTAGTGTATGAGCGGTTTTCCGCTTTATCAACCAACGGTTTTAAATAATCTGTTTTTGCGGCGAAATCCCAAATATAATTTGCATGTGTTTTGCAAAGCGCGTCCATCGCCTTAATACCGCCGTGGGCAAGCATCCATTTGCAAGCCTCATTAAACATCCAAATATTTATTGTTGACGGTGTATTTAAGGTTTGAAATTTTTCCTGTGCTTTTTTTATTGTTTCCGTCAAATCTAAACTATACGGGACACGCCTGATTTGTTTGACTTCTTCCACGCGGGCAACTGCTTTTGGGCTTAAAATCATTACGCTTGAACCACCGCCAACTCCAAAGCATTTTTGCATGGAAAAGACCATAATATCAAAACAATTTTCCGGCAAAGCACGACCGCCTGCGCAAGAAGTACAGTCCCATGCAATTAAAGTATCAGGGCCTTTTTTTGCCCAAGCATCTTTAAGATATTCGTCAGTTATTTGCACACCCATAGAAGTTTCATTAGGTGTCATTATAACTAAACTGGCATTGAAATCAGGCTTTTCCGAAGGGAAGAATTCCCCTTCTTTGGGTTCTTTAAAGTCTTTTTTAACATCATCTTCAAGGCAAGAGGCAATTTTTTTACACCACATTTTTGAAAATGCACCGAAATTTAAACCTGAAATTGATTTTTTTGTTAAATTCCACGCAACAGAATCTAATGCAGGTGTTGCACCGCCTAAAAAGAAAATGATTGTATAGTCCTGCGGCAAATTGAATAATTTTCTTAAATTTTCCGTCGCTTCGTGGTACAAACCTTTTGTCGAAATATCAGCCGCGCGATGGCTCCGTTCAAACATCATATCGCAAACCGGGGTTTTACGGATTTGCGGATGCACCTGGGAAGGCCCGCAGGCAAAAGTGGATGTAGGCAAATCTTCTTTATTAAATGTAACTGACATATTACACCTCTCACAATAATATATAACTATATTACAAATTTAGAATTATAAATTCAATATAAAGATTTATTTATTTTCTTCTTTATTATTTATTTTCGGTGCAGTATTACCAACGCCGATTTTTAATAATTTAGCCAAGGCATAATCGTGTTCGGCTTCTGCTTTTTGGCCCAACTGCTCATAGCATTTTGCGCGCATTAAATAGGCTTCCGGTGTTGTGTTATACTCTAAAGAAAGGGTATAGATTTGTTTTGCTTTTTCAAAATCACCGGTTATAAATAAAAGCCCGGCCATAGAATTAAGCGCAGATATATTTGAAGGATTTAATTTTAAAGATTCTATTAAGATGTTATAGGCTTCGTTATATTTACCCATACTTGCAAGCACAGCACCTTTTGCAGCAAGAACATTGGTATTATGCTTCTCATAGTTTAAGACATAATCAAAATCATTTAAGGCCTTTTCATAATTGCCTTGTGTGTAGTATAAAGTGCCGCGGTTTTTGTAAGCATCTAAATTATAGGGATTACTTTCTATTGCTTTATTTAGATATTTTTCTGCTTTTGCATATTTTTCGGTTTTAAGATACATTTCACCTTTTGCATTATAATCACGCGATTTGTTTTGTGTACCTGTCGTGCAAGCCATTAAAAAAACAAAACAGAAAATTAAGATATATTTATGGTTTTTTAATATGTTTTTCATTTTTATCCCCAAGAGAGCGAAGTTCCTGTTTATGTTCAATTAAATATGCAAGGGCTTCATCTCTGTTTGTAAATTTTCCTTCAACTTGAGATTCTGCAAGATGCTCTAAAATTATACCTATTGTTCTGCCGCTTGGCAATTTTAAATTACGCATGATATCTTTACCATCAAGCAGTTTTTCCGGCAAAACAATTTTTTGGTTTTCTTTAAAATATTTTGTAAACAGCAAATTTAGCATTTGCAGATGCCTTAAAGTTTTGCCTTCCGCACCTAAGGATTTGCCTTCTTCCAAAGTCATAACAGGGTTTTGGGCATTTGGTAGCATGGCTTTTAAACTGTCCATAGATACATAACTTGTATAATCGGCCCAACATAAAAATAATAAAGGTATCCCTGCAGGCCCCAGTTCTTTGAAAAATTTATAAACACCGCGGTTTGTAACAATTTCATTACTTGCCAAATTGCTTGGACGTAAGTGTGAAGATATCATTTTGCAAATTAATTTGCGTTCTAAAGAAGAATAACGTAAATCTTTTAAAAAATATTCCGCGCGCCTTGCCCCTTGTTGTTCATGGTAAAAAAAGCGCAAGCGCCCGTCTTTCATTTTGGCTGTTTCCGGTTTGGCTATATCATGCAAAAATGCTGTCATTTTATAGAGGGCATGGTCTTGGCAAAAGGGTTCAAGTTCTTTATAAAATTCCGGCACGCAAAGTTTTAAATTATTTAATAAAAATTCAATGCGCTCTACTACTAAAAGAGTATGTTTCCAAACACCGCCTTTACCGTAATAACACTCCGCGCAATCTTTTTGGGCAGCAAGTTTTGGAAGCAATTTTTTAAACAAACCTAAATCTTCCATCATTTGCAAATAATGGGCGGTATTTGATGCACGCATAAGGCGTTTTAGTTCTTCTTGTATACGCTCACCGGAAGGTTTATTTGCTTTGCTGGAATTTGCTTTAATGAGGTCTAAAGTATCTTTATCAATTTCAAAACCGCGCTCGGCCGAAATCCTAAAAGCGCGAAATAACCTTAAAGGATCCTCTTCAAAAATTTTAGGGTTATTTGCAATTATTTTCTTATCTTTTATTGCTTTTTGTCCGTCATTTAAATCAATTAAAGCACTTTTATCTATTTCGGACAAAAGCACTTTTGTTTTACCGTTTTCTGTATTGAATTTTAAAGTTGGTTTACTTGTAACGGGTAAAGCAAGGGCATTGATTGTAAAATCCCTGCGGGGCAAGTCTTTTAAAATATCATCACCTTCAAGGGCGGATAAATCAATTTGAAATCCTTCTTTTGTAGTTATTCTCCAAACACAAAACTCCGGATCCATTTCAAAAACGGCTGCTTCCAAGGATTGGCCTAAACTTTTTGCGGTTTGCTTTACTTCTGTGCGTGGTAATGCTAGATCAATATCCCCGGAATATTTGCCTAAAAAACTGTCTAATAAACATCCACCGACGTAATAAGCATTTGATGCTTCTTTGGCCAGTAAATTAGCAAGATCAGTACCTTTCAGCATTTTTATTTTGCGCTTACTGCAGCCGCAGCTTCTTTGGCAGCTTTTTCGGCAGCTTTGGCGGCTTCTTCCTCTTTAAATTTTAAAATGGCTTCTTTGCGAAGTTCGCGTTTTAAAATTTTACGCATGGAATTTTTTGGAAGTTCTTTTCTAAATTCAATATCACGCGGGCGTTTATAGTTATCCAAATTAGTTTTAAGATATTTTCTAAAATCCAGTTCATCAAATTCCACCCCACGTTTTTTGACGGCATAAAGTTTAATAAATTCCCCGCCGTGCCCATCCGGTACACCGATAACTGCACATTCTTCAATATTTGGATACTCCATAATAGTATGTTCGACCTGGGCAGAAAATACTTTTAAACCCTTAATAATAATCATATCTTTCAATCGGTCTTTAATTACAATAAAACCTTCATCATCTATCAAACCTATATCGCCGGACCTAAACCATCCGTCTTTATCAAAGGCGGCGGCGGTGGCTTCGGGATTATTATGGTAACCTTTAAAGACATTGTCCCCTTTAACCACAATTTCGCCTTCCGTATTGCGCGGCAGTTCATTGCCTTCCTCATCAATAATACGCAC
>CAMUXX010000082.1 GCA_947164805.1 uncultured Elusimicrobia bacterium
CTTACCATGCACAACGTATTATTTATACTTGCACAAGGGAACTTGAAGATCTGGCTACCGAAATTAACCCGGCGGCAAAATTAATTTTGTGCGACAGGGGTTCATTGGACGGTGCAGTATATTGGCCGTATGGGGTAGAAGATTTTTTAAAAGTTATGGGTACAGATGTTAAAACAGAATTTGACCGCTATTATGCCATTATTCATATGTCCCCGCCAAATGATCCTAAATATTATCAAAATACGGCAGTCCGTATTGAAACTTTGGAGCGTGCTTTGGAAGTTGACCGCGAAATTTTAAAAATTTGGGAAGGGCACCCTCGCCGCGTAATTATACCGGCTTATGATGATTTTGTGGAAAAGGCCCTTTTAGTCCGCAAAACCATAAAACAAATTATTGATGGGGAGATATAATTATGTTGTTTGATTTTTTGCTTGGGCGTAAAAGAAAAACAGCCCAAACACCAAAACCAGAAGGACCTGTACAACCCTCTAAACCGTTGACTATTGAAGAACGTTTGGAACAAGAAAAGAAAAATTTGCCTTCCTCTATAAAGAATATGATTGACAAAGATCCTACTTTAAAAGAACGTTTTGTCAAAATAGCAAAGCAGATGGAAGCAGACGGTGTTGATATGTCTTCGCCTTCCGCTATGCGAAAGTGGGCAAAAGCTAATCAAAAAAAGATTAGGGAACAAGAATATGGTACAGTTAAACCGATAGTAAAAGGTAAAGAACCGGGCCGGAACGATCCTTGCCCTTGCGGTAGCGGTAAAAAATATAAAAAATGCTGCGGTGCAAATAAATAAAAGATAAAAACACATGCGTTTTGAAAGTTTTGTAGCCAAACGTTATTTAATGAGCCAAAGTAAAGGGGTGTTTTCCTTGATAACAACTCTTATCGGAGTGCTTGGCGTTGCAGTAGGCGTTGCTGCATTAATTACAACTTTGGCTGTTATGACAGGCTTTCAAAATGATATCAAAAAACATGTTATCGGGGCGCAGGCGCATATAATGGTGCTTGGCAAAATGCCGGAGGGCAGATACCAAAAACTACAGGAACAAATTGAAACTTTACCGCAAGTTATTGCTACTGCACCGACAATTTATGGGCAAGCAATTTTGAGTTATGCACAGTCTTCACATGGTGTAATACTTCGCGGGCTTGATACTGGGCAAGAGGCAAAAACAAATACTTTGGTTTCTTCTTTAGTTGAAGGCAGTTTTGAGGCTGCCGAAGGTGCAACACTTCCTCCGCTTGTGCTTGGAACAGAACTTGCCGAAAATATGGGGCTTGATATTGATGACGAAGTCGTTTTGGTTTCCCCGCAAGGTTTGGCCGGCGGTTTACCGAAAATGAAACGTTTTAAAGTTACCGGTCTTTTAAAAACAGGTTATTATGAATTTGATAATACTATCGCTTATACTGATTTGCAAAATGCGTCTGATTTCCTTGGCCTAAAAGGTGCGGTTACCGGTCTAAATGTAAAAATTGCAAACCTTGATAAAGCGGACGAAGCCGCCGGGCAAATAATTAACACAATCGGCTATCAATATACAGTTAAAACCTATGCGCAAATGAATCAAACCTTATATGCTGCTTTAAAACTTGAAAAGACAGTTATGTTCATAATTTTGTTTTTAATTATTATTGTTGCTGCTTTAAACATAACTTCAAATTTAATTTTATTTGGAACGGAAAAGTTGCGCGATATCGGCATCTTGCGTACCTTAGGTGCAAGCCCGGCAAAAATAAGACATATCTTCTTGCTTGAAGGTTTATTTATCGCAACTGCCGGTGTGGTTTTAGGCTTGATTTTGGCCTTTGTCCTTTGCTTTGTAATTGCAAATACAAATATTGTTCAGCTGCCTGCCGATATTTATTATTTAACTAAAGTGCCTGTAAGTTTGCAATTTTTTGATATTTTATCTGTAGTTTTAGGCAGTTATTTAGTTTGTTTTATATCGGCCTTATATCCTGCTTATAAAGCTTCAAAAATAAACCCTGTTGATGCGGTGCGCTATGGCTAATATTTTAGAAATTATAAATTTAACTAAAGTATATAAGGAAGCACAAAATGAAATTTGTGTTTTAAAAAATGTTTCATTTTCCGTAGAAGAAGGTAAATTTATTGTTTTTATCGGTCCGTCCGGCTCCGGTAAAACGACATTGCTTAATCTAATTGCTTTGCTTGATAAGGCTACTTCGGGTGGCATTATTTTTAAAGGCCAAGATATAACGAAATTTGATGAAAATCATGCCGCAAAAACACGCCTTACGGATATGGGTTTTGTGTTTCAATTTGATGCATTACTACCTGAATTTACTGTACTTGAAAATGTTTTAATACCTTCTTTAATGGCAAATAAGAAGGCAAAGACATATGCTAAACATTTGCTTGAAAAATTAGGTATTTTGCATCTTGCAAATAAATTCCCGCCGTCTTTGAGTGGGGGGGAAAAACAACGTGCGGCACTTGCCCGTGCTTTAATAAATAAACCAACTTTACTTTTGGCTGATGAACCTACCGGCAATTTAGACACACAAAGGAAGGAACAAATTTTTAAAGATTTTGCCCAAACATCTAAGGAAGGCACCACTATTTTAATGGTTACACATGATATTCATGCCGCAAATTTTGCGGATCTGTGCTATAAAATAGAAAACGGTCAAGTTTTAAAAATGTAGATATGTTCATATTATTAGAAAACTTACCACTTGATATAATTTATTTCTTATTATGTGGGATTGTTTTGGCCGTGATACAAAAAAAGAAGATATTTATTATACTTATTATAAGTTTATTTTTCTTGCTGGCTTTTATTGATAAATTAGCTTTAATGACTACGGCCGAACATGTAGATTTATTCTGTTTTTTAAAAATAAATTTGGATATGGTTAAATATGCTACAAATATAATTCCGGATATTATACCAACCTTGGTTGTTCTTGTATTGTTTTTACTTTTAGCTATATTTATAATTTGTAAAACATCAAACATGTTATTTGCATTGGATAAAAGAAAAAGAATAAAGGTAATTATTATATATCTATGCTTATGTGTGCCTTTATTTTGTGTATCTAATACGGCAAGTGCCTATGTTAATTTATTTATTCAAGGGAGTGAATGGCTTTGGAAAACTGAAAATATTTTTTGGAATCAGGGAAAATATCTGCCACCAGAACAACTACAAGCAGAAAAAGGGAAAAATCTAGTCATAATCTATTTGGAGTCTTTTGAAAATAGTTTTGTAAAAAATGATGAATTCAAATCTTTAACTCCAAATTTAAGAAGGTTATTGGATAGTGGTTGGTATTCTTATGATAATTATCAGCAGCTTAAAGGGGCTGATAGTACTGTCTTGGCATTATATGCTACTCAAACGAGTTTTCCTTGTTTTTTTCCTCTGCGAATGAATTATAATTTCTCAAAGGTGAAGCTTTTGGATATAAATTCTTGGGCGCATATTTTGAAAATAGCAGGATATAAAAATATTTTTATGGATACTGATAAAACATTTTTTGGCGGTAAGGAACATATGTTAGAATTGTTTGGTTACGATTTAAGAAATGATTTGATTTCCCCTAAAAGTTGGGAAGATACGCCTTGGAAAGGGCATGATTTTGAGTTATTTGAAGCCGCCAAAAAAGAGTATTTGGAATTGTTAAAAACCCCTCCTTTTAATTTAACTTTATTGACTGTCGATACCCATTTTCCTGCTGGGTTTCCTGATTCCCGTTTGGAAGAAAGAGTAAATGTAGATAAAAAAGAATCCGTAAAATTTACAATAGCAAGTACTGATTTATTGGTAGGGGATTTTATTGATTTTATTAATAAGCAACCGGGTAGCGAAGATACTATAATTATTATCTTGGGCGATCATCTTATGATGGGGAGCTCTTTCGTTACAAAATTACCTGATAGGCGTATTTTATTAATGACAAATAAAAGAATAGAAGGTTATGATGTAAAATCTCCTATTTATTTCTATGATATGCCAAGAATTATTTTAGATATTCTTGAAGTTAAGAATAATGCAGTGTTTAGCAAAGATTTGATACCCGAAATGTCACCGGGATTTGTTACTGAAAACGTGCCTCTGTTTATGAAATTTCATAAGATGAAAACTATGTTAATGATGTCTTAATATTTTTGTCATTTCACAAAAAAAGGCCTGCTTAGTGCAGGCCTTTTTGAATGTTTTTCAACAGTCGTATAAAACTAGAATCTGCCGTTAACGATAACCATGATTGGCAACCAACCATTGTTTTCAATAATATTAACTAAGCCGATTTGTAAACCTTTGTCAATTCTGTTGATATAGTTTACAAAACCAAGTTGTAAACCGGTTAAAGTTTCTGCTTGGTTATAAAAGCCCCATTGAAGGCCTTTCATATTATTTGCTAAGTTAACAAGGCCTAGTTCTGCACCGGTAAAAGCACCTTTGTTGTGGTTAACAAGACCAAAGGTTACACCGGTTGCTTTGTTGGTTACATCATATAAAGCCAATTGTACACCGGCTAATTTATTAGATCTGGCATATATCCAGGCCCAAGATACACCGGTAAGATTGTCAACTCTTGAAGAACCGATCGCTAAAGAAACGCCTTCAACAGTCGGGGTATTATTATCAACTATACCCAAAACAATGTTTGTGTGATTGGTTTTAGGCCAAGCAATATTGTCATATAAGGACAATTTGATTGGTGATTCAGCAGCTGCATAGATGCCTAATGTAGCAACCATTACAGCAAGTACTAATAACTTTTTCATGGACATCCTCCTTTTAGAATATCTAGATATATATTACAATTTTTAAAGCGAAAATTATATAAAAAATTTTGAAGTTTGTTTTTTGACTTTCAGCACACTATGTGCTAAAATATACTTATGGGTATTACTTACCCTAAATACAAAGAGG
>CAMUXX010000083.1 GCA_947164805.1 uncultured Elusimicrobia bacterium
GCCAACCCGAACATACACAAATTGATGTGGAAATGTCTTTTGCGGAACTTGATGATATTTTTAAAACTATTGAAGGTTTAATGAGCAGTGTTTTTACTACCGTCGGGGAAAAGATAGAAACACCGTTTATCCGTATGCCGTATAAAGAGGCCATGCTCAAATACGGTTCAGATAAACCCGATATGCGTTACGGTATGCTTATTGAAGATGTTTCAAATATTTTTGCAAACACCGGTTTTAAAGTTTTTGCAGATATTCTTGCAAATAAAGGTGTTATCCGTGCAATTAAGGCCGAAAATTCCGCTGCAACACTTTCACGCGGTGCGATTGATAAATTAACCGACCTCGTTAAAAAGAACGGTGCAAAAGGGCTTGTGTGGCTTAAATATAAAGCAGGCAAATTTGAAGGCCCGAGCGCAAAATTCTTTACTGAAACCGAGTTAAAAACTTTAGCCGACACTTTAAAAGTTACGGAAAATGATACAGTATTTATCGGCAGTGACGTGGACCATACTTGTTCAATTTTTATGGGTGCTTTAAGAAAGGAACTTATAAAAGTTTTGAACTTAAAACCGTATAAAAAATGGGCGCCTTTGTTTGTTCTTAACTTCCCTTTGCTTGAGTATATTGAAGAAGAACAACGCTATGACGCCGCGCATAACCCGTTTACCGCACCGGTGGCGGAAGATATCCCTTTGCTTGATACCGATCCGCTTAAAGTCAATTCCCAACAGTTTGACTTGGTGTTAAACGGTGTGGAACTTTCATCCGGCTCAATCAGAAATCACAACCGCGCTTTGCAGGAAAAGATTTTGAACTTAATGAAATATTCAAAAGAAGAAAGCGCACGCCGCTTTGGCATGCTCTTAAATGCTTTGGAATGCGGCGCACCTCCACACGGCGGTTTCGGTCTTGGTTTTGACCGCCTTGTTGCTTTACTTTGCGGTGAGGAATCAATTAAAGAAGTTATTGCTTTCCCCAAAACAACAGCGGCTTTCTGCCCATTAACCGAAAGTCCGAATATTGTAGACAAGCAACAACTTGACGATTTAGCCGTCTTGCTTGACGAAGCCAAAATTGAAAAATAAAAATATTTCAAATAAAAATTCCCTATTTACAATTAAGCAAATAGGGATATTTATTTCATAGTATATCTTTGATATTTTTTATAACCAATGGGTGTATGTTCCATCTCATAAATAATCCCTTTGACACCTAAAGATTTACATAACCTATTAGCTCTTTTATTATCAATTTCTGCAAAGCACAGTCCTCTTCCTTTCACGTTACTCATTTCCCCTTTATATGAAAATAATGGATAATGATAAATTATAGATAAATCTTTCTTACCGCAGTTTATATAGGCAGAAGTTTGGTATATATATCTAGACATGCAACAAAACATTTCATCATTTGAACGGCATTGGTAAGAGAGATTATCATCTTTAGATATTATGAAATCACTAGGTAAAGAAACAGAAAGGTCATCAAAATTTTTTGTACCTTTACCTTTTCTCATAAAGTAATCGTAATAAGCATCTTTTAATGAAGAAACCATTACCTGATATTTCCTGAACTCCGCTTTATCTCTTCCTAACTGATAACGGGGCAGGGCAATAGTAGCAAATATGCCTATAATTAAAACGACTAATAATAATTCAAGTAATGTGAAACCTAAATTGGAATTTTTATTTATCATTTTTGTTTCTCCTTTTTATGGGAGCAAACAAAAACACAGGTTTTCGGTGGCTTGTTAAAATTTGTTTAAAAAAGGCGAACAGTTAACAAAGCCACACGAATAACCTTGAATAACCACCCGCCTACCTATTTTTAAAAAATAGGTAAAAGCAGATAATTATTTTGTGGTTTCGTGTGTGCAAATATTCATATTTGCGCAGCATATCCGTGAGATATGCTCCCATAAAATAATCAAATTGTACTTCTTACTACACTTATATTATAACAAAAATTAAAATAACAAACATATCTCAAAAATTGCTAAAATTTATGTATACATTAAGGAGTTCCTATGCTGCAGGCATATACTAAACCTTCTTATACAGGTAGATTTATAGTTTTTGAAGGCCCGGACAGGTGCGGCAAAAGCACTCAGGCAAATATGCTGGAAAAGTACTTTACCGAACTTGGCAAGGAAGTTGTCATTACCCGTGAACCGGGCGGCAATAAAGTAGCGGAAGATATACGCGAAATTTTACTTAACCCAGATAATGATGTTACCGCTATGGCGGAACTTTTGCTTTATGAGGCATCCCGCGCACAACATACCGAGCAAAAAGTTTTACCCGCATTAAAAGCCGGGAAAATTGTTATTTGCGAACGCTATACAATGTCCACTTGCGCTTATCAGGGTTACGGGCGCGGTATTGATATGGAAACAATTAACCGCTTAAACAATATTGCGACATTAGGCCTAACGCCTGATTTAACTTTAGTTTTTTTGATGTCAGATAAATATTTTAAAGAACGTGGCGAATATTTATTTTCCGACCGCCTTGAAAGGGAAGACGAGGCCTTCCGCCATAAAATGCGTAAAGGTTACAGGGAAATTGCCGCAAAACAAGAAAATACCGTCATAATTGATGCTGATAATGATATTAAAACAGTTCAAGAAACAGTCTTAAAGGAAATAAAAAGATTTAATATTATATGAGTTTTACACAAATAAAAGGGCAAGATTTTGCTATAAATAACCTAAAAAAATTTATACAGACGGGAAAAGTTCCGCCTGCTATGATTTTTTACGGTCCGGCCGGTGTCGGTAAAGCAAAAATTGCCGTTGAATTTGCTAAGACTTTAAATTGCCAAAATTTGGGTGCGGATTTTGAGCCTTGCGATATGTGCCAAAGTTGTAAACAAATTGAAATGCAAACGCACCCCGATATTATTTTTGCAGATTATAAATATCAAGCCGCCCTTTTAAAAGAGGAAGTTGAGGATCAGCAAAATATTAAAATTGAAACGGTACGTTCTTTAACAAATGCTTCCCAACAAAAAGCAGTGGCAGCAAAGTGGAAAGTTTTTATAATTGATAAAGCTGAGCGTTTGGTGCCGGCCGCGGCAAATGCCTTGCTTAAATTTATTGAAGAACCGCCGCAAAATACAGTGTGGATTTTAATTTCTTCCAAACGCGAGGCTATGCTCTCTACCATTAAATCACGTTGCCAAAGCATATCTTTTGCACCTTTAAGCACACAAATTATTACAGAAATTTTGCAAGATAATTATATTGAAAAAGATTTGGCACAAAAAGCGGCGAAGTTTGCAGAAGGCTCTACTGAAAATGCCTTTTTAATCGCAAGTTTGCTTGAAGATTTTTCCCCGCTTTCGCGTGATGCAAGTTTTGCGACGCAAGTTGCTTTAAATTTACCCAGAACTTTAGCGCAGGCACGCCCTAAAGTAAATATAATTTTAGATATGATTAGCCAAAAAATTCATACAGATTGGCTTAATGAAAATGACGAAAAAACCAAAAATAAATTAGCCAAACTTATACAAGATTTTGTTTTTTACAAAAAAGCACTTAAGCAAAATGTCGCCCCGCAAATGGTCGCGGAAACGGCACTTGTTAAAGCGGAAAATTCAAACATTAACATTCAGGAGATTTTATGAAAAAATTTTATGTTACCACCCCGATTTATTATTTAAATTCAGTGCCGCATATTGGCCATGCTTATACAACTTTGGCCGCAGATATTATCAACCGTTACAAAAAACAAAAAGGTGTTGATTCTTATTTTTTAACCGGCACTGATGAACACGGCGCAAATATTGAAAAATCCGCTACAAATGCCGGTGTTACACCTCAACAATGGACGGATAATATGTTTGCAAAATTTAAAGAGATGTGGACAGATTTAGACGTTAAATACGACGATATCATCCGTACTACAGAGCCTCGCCATGAGGTTGTTGTCCAGGCAATTTTTGAAAAACTTTTAGCAAGCGGTGATATCTATAAAGGTTCTTATACCGGTAAATATTGTATGTCTTGCGAAGCATACCTTGACGAAAGCGAACTTGTTGACGGCAAATGCCCGATACATAAAAAAGAGCCGCAAGTAATTTCTGAGGAAACTTACTTTTTTAAACTTTCTGCGTATCAAGATAAATTATTAAAATTTTATCAAGATAACCCGGACTTTTTGAGCCCCAAATTTCGCGCGGCTGAAATTATAAATTTCGTCAAAGGCGGACTTAAAGATTTATCGGTTTCCCGTACAAAAGTTAAATGGGGCATAACAGTTCCAAGCGCGCCAAACCACACAATTTATGTTTGGTTTGATGCTTTAATTAACTATATTTCTGCTATCGGTTACGGCAAAAAACTTGGCATTAAAGGTTATGAAAATTATCCACATAATATGGACGATTTTTGGCCTGCAGATATTCATTTAATCGGTAAAGAGATTTTTCGTTTCCACGCGGTTATTTGGCCTGCTGTTTTGATGGCTCTCGGTTTACCTTTGCCTAAAAAAGTTTTTGCACACGGTTGGTGGACTGTTGAAGGGGAAAAAATGTCCAAATCCCTCGGCAATTTTATTGATCCGCGCGATATTACCGCCAAATACGGTGTGGAACCGTTAAGATATTTTATCTTCCGCGAAGTTCCTTTCGGCGGTGACGGTGATTTTAGCGTTGAACAATTTAAAAAACGTTTTAATTCCGATTTGGCAAACGATCTCGGCAATTTGCTTTCCCGTGTTTTGAATATGGCGGCAAAAAATATTGGTGTTATCCCGGAAACTTTTGAAAGCGATAGCGCACTTCTTAAAGAAGCAAAAGAAATTGACCAAAAATATGATAAAGAAATGGAAGCACTAGCCTTTGATAAAGCATTAGATCTTTGCTGGGGTTTAATCGGCAAAATGAACCGCTATATCGATGAAACAAAACC
>CAMUXX010000084.1 GCA_947164805.1 uncultured Elusimicrobia bacterium
GATTTTGACGCTATATAACCGCCAACAAGCAAGTTAGATTTTTGAAGTTCCGGGTAGAAAGTTTTATCCCCTTCATCGTCCGGATCATTTATCCATTTAACAAAATGATCTACTGCTTTTTGCGGTCTGTATGCATCCCAAATCAAAAGGCGGTAACCTTGTTTTCTTAAATCTTCTGCAGCTTTTGATAGGGCAGTTAATGCCTCTTTGGTAAGATATGCACGAGGTGCTTTATAACCGTTTATTTTATTGCCGGTAAAATTATTTGGGGAATAATAGCGTATATCATAAACGACATCGTTAATTACGGTGCTGATTTCCGCAAAACCTGTTTTGTCTTCTGAAACAGTATTAGCAATTAACGGGGTAAAACAAACTGCAGTTATTAAAAATATCATTAAAAATTTTTTCATATTATTTTTTCTCCTATTACATAGGTATATTCTATAATATTTTTTACACTCGGTTTACAAATTGCTATAATAAGGGATATCCATCAAAAGAGGTTTATATGTTAGTGACTTTACAAACATCCATATCGGGAATAAATTTTGAAAATCCGTTTTTACTTGCTTCTGCCCCCCCGACATCTTTAATAGAAAGCATTGATATTGCTTTCCAAATGGGCTGGGGTGGTGCTGTTGTAAAAACAATAACCCCGGATAATTTGGAAATGACAGAGGCCAGCCCACGTTATACTGTACTAGAAGATAAAAAACATATTGTTGGATTTCAAAATATAGAATTATTAAGCCATAAAACCGTTAAATATTGGCATGACGGTATTAAGTACCTTAAACAAAAATATCCGCAAAAGGTTATTATTGCAAGCATTATGGCACCTGTTAATAAAGAGGCTTGGCAAAATTTGGTTAAAACTTTAAACGATACTCCAGCTGATGCTTTTGAATTAAACTTTTCCTGCCCCCACGGTATGCCGGAAAAGGGCATCGGTATGGCAATCGGAACAGATGCAGAAATTTCATTTACCATTACTAAATGGGTAAAGGAAGTTTCCCAAAAACCTGTATTTGTAAAATTGTCACCAAATGTAAGTGACATTGCAAGTATTGCACGTGCTGTAGAACAAGCAAAAGCTGATGGTTTTGCCGCTATTAATACCGTACAGGGATTTATGGGTTTAGATTTAAAAACTCTAAAACCCTTATTAAATGTAAACGGAAAAACAACCTATGGCGGATGTTCCGGAATAATGGTGCGCCCGATCGGATTGCGTTGTGTAGCACAAATTCGTCAGACAAGTACCTTACCGATTTTGGGGCAGGGCGGTATTTCTACTTGGGAAGACGCCGTGCAATATATTTGTGCCGGTTCCAATGCCGTTCAAATATGTACTGAAGTTATGTTAAATGGATTTAAGATAATAGGCCCTATGTTAAAAGGTTTAAAGAATTATCTGGAAGAAAAAGGGTTTTCCGGCATAGATGCCCTTAGAAATAAGGCAATTGAAGTTTTGACTTCGCATAAAGATTTAATTAAAACACCGCTTGCATATCCTCAAATAAACCATGAAAAATGCGGCCGTTGCGGTAAATGTGTAACGATTTGCATGGAATCTGAACACCAAGCTTTACAGTTAAATGACGGAAATATCACATTAGATAAAAATCGTTGTGTAGGATGTGGGCTTTGTCGTTTTGTTTGCCCTGCCGGAGCAATTTGTAGAGAATAAATTAATTTAGAATCAAAATATGGTACAAAATTATAAAAAACATTTTCTGTTTTATTCGTAATTTCATGCAAGAAGAGCAACCCGGTTTTATTAATATGAAACGCGGGGATATCTTCTATAAACCTATGGTAGAAGTAGTAGAATATCTGGTTAAAAATAAATTTACTGTTTATATTTGCAGCGGTTCTGACCGCCTTATGGTGCGTCCTTTAATTGAAAAGAATTTGCCCTATATCCAACCCAAGCAAATTATAGGTTCTGACAGTACAATTATTGCAAATGATCAGGGAAATACAGAAGGTTTGTCATATACTTTTAAAAAGGGCGATAAACTTATCCTAGGCGGTAAAAACCTGGTAAAAAACCTACAGATGAATAAAGTCGCCGTAATAGCACAAGAAATAGGCGTACAACCTGTGCTGGCTTTTGGTAATACTTTTAGTGATGCCAGTATGATAAATTACACTATCTACGGTAATAAATATAAAGCACTCGGTTTTATGTTGATGTGTGATGATTTGGAACGCGAATACGGCAATATGCAAAAAGCAGAAAAAATGCGCTCAAATTCCGCACAGTATGGCTGGATACCTGTTTCCATGCGTAATGACTGGAAAACAATTTACGGCTATAATATCATAAGGCGTTAAAAATTATTTTCACTCCGCCGTAATAAAACTTGCAATAGTATAATTATTTTTGTTATAATTATAAAGGATTAGTTTTAGGGGGAATAAAATGAAATTTTCTGAATTAGAATTGCCCGGTAAATTTGAAATTGACCAAGATCCCTTTTCTTTTATAGGCGAGCCGGATGATAAAGGCAATATTATTTTTGTCAGACATTACAGGAATGATCCTGAGTGGAAAAGAAAATCAAAACCATTTAAAATATCTGCCGCAAAATTTTGGGGAACTGCCAAAGCCGTAAAGGAAGGTACTTATGTTCCCAATAAAATAAAGAATTCCAGATTAGAACAATTATCTTCAGTGCCAATAAAGACCAAGAAAACCGCTAAGAAAAAATAAAAGGTATTTTACTTTTATGTAAAATATTGCACAGTTTTTTGCTCTCAAGAATAGTACAATAAAATAAAAATAAATTTTTGTGAGAGGTATCTGTTAATGGAGTTATATGAAGTTCTTAAAAGAAGAAAAACTTGCCGTGATTTTTTAAATAAAGATGTGAACATTAGTGTTATAAAACGCATTATTGATGCCGGGTTAAAAGCACCAACGCATAATCATTTGCGTGAATGGGAATTTATTGTTTTACATACTGCGGAAGAAAAAACAAAAGCATTACAATTTACACAAGAAAGTGTAGAACAATTCAAAAAAAATCATCCGATTGATTCTTGGCCTGATAAAACAATTCAACAAAAAATGTATAAATATGCGGTACCTCGCCAATATACAATGTTATTTAATGCCCCTTATGTTATTATTCCTTTATTTAAAGCAAAATCTTTGAAGGCTGAATCTGTGGATCAATTAAATGCCTTCGCAAGCATTTGGTGTGTTATAGAAAATATTTTTTTGGCAACTACCGCTGAGGGTTTGGCTTATTCTATGAGTGTTCCTATAGGGGAAGAAGGCAAAAAAGTTTGTAAAGAATTAGGCGTTCCGACTGACTATATAATGTCTTTATTTATTGGTATAGGTTATGCGGATAACAAGGCGCCTGATATTGAACAACATACCTTTACCCCTAATGAAAAAATCCACTTTGGCAAGTGGTAAAATCATCAGCAATATTTTTATTTAATTAACTTTTTGATTCTTTGTTTAAGTTGCTGCAAAATAAAAACGGAATTTGCCTCAACAATTGCACTGCCTCCGATAAAATTATAAAAGTGTGTAACGTGTTTTCAAATTTGTCTGCGCCGTATGAATCGTCATATTATGTGTAATCTCCCACTATGATACGAGGTTTTTTGATAACTCTTTTTATATAACATAGACTTTAAATTTTCGGGTTTGGGAAAATTACATTTGGATTTGATTTATTTTTCATATTTTTTCATAAAACATTTGCAGGTTTACATTGGAACTTTTATTCTTAATCTGTACACTTTAAAAATTGTAAAATATTTATGGAGGAATTTATGATAAGTTTTTTTGTGTGCTTGGGATTGTTAGTATTATCTTATTTTACATACGCTAAATATGTAGAGCGTGTTTTTGGGCCAACAAAAGCCCAAACGCCGGCAATCCGTTTTAATAATGGCGTGGATTATGTACCTATGCCGCTTTGGCGTATGACGCTTGTCCAACTTTTAAATATTGCAGGGCTTGGGCCTGTTTTCGGTGCAATTGCAGGTGCATTATGGGGGCCAAGTGTATTCTTGTGGATTACTTTTGGTACGATTTTCGCCGGTGCGGTGCATGATTTTTCTTGCGGGTTTTTATCACTTCGTAATGACGGAAAATCAATTTCTGAGATTACCGGTATTTATCTTGGTAAATATATGCGCAATTTTATGCGTGTTTTCAGTATAATTTTACTTGTTATGGTAGGTACGGTTTTTGCTGTAGGCCCAGCTAATTTGCTTGTATTTTTATTCAAAGGGCATGCAGTACAAGGCAGTATTTTAGTTAATACTTATTTTTGGCTTGCACTTATTTTTCTTTATTATTTCATGGCGACATTTTTGCCTATTGATAAAATTATCGGCCGTATTTACCCCCTATTCGGTATTTGTTTAATCGTTATGGCTCTTGGTGTAACAGGCGGAATGTTTGCACAAGGCTATAGAATACCGGAAGTTACTTTGCAAAATTTACATCCGGAGCATTTGCCTATTTGGCCGCTTATGTTTATAACTGTTGCATGCGGTGCAATATCGGGTTTCCATGCAACGCAATCACCTCTAATGGCGCGTTGTATAACAAGTGAATATCAATCCCGCCAAGTATTTTACGGTGCTATGGTTATGGAAGGCATTATTGCGCTTATTTGGGCGGCAGCCGGTTGTGCTATTTACACAAAAACAGGTGGCCTTATGACGGGTTTGCAAGAAATGCTAAAAAACTCAGGCCAAGCAGGGGTGGTATATGATATCTGCTTAAAAACTATCGGCCCATTAAAATTAGGGGCAGTTTCCTTTGGACTTTTATTTGTAATGATCGGCGTAATTATTTGCCCTATAACTTCCGGCGATACCGCTTTCCGTGCTTCAAGATTAGTGCTGGCTGATTGGTTCA
>CAMUXX010000085.1 GCA_947164805.1 uncultured Elusimicrobia bacterium
TCAAGCGTAGTGTCAGCCGGGGCTGGAACACCTAGAGCAAGCGCGATATTTGAAAGTGTGGCCTCCGCTAAAGTTACTTTGATTTTTAAAGATTCTTCCGTGGTAACTTTTGCAATACTTGCAAGCACTTGGTCTACTTTAATATCGTAGGAAGTTTCCTCATGCTCAATGGTAATACCGCCCTTTATAAAGCCAAGGTCGGTTGCACTGCTTTCGGCAGTGCCATAAGTTGCAATTTTAAGCGTGCCTTCCGCGGCAAGCCCTACTACTATATTTGTTGGTGATGACATATTTTAACCTCTCTAATTATTAGTTTTTTTGTTAAATTTAAAAGTGAAATTTAAGGCGCGTACATGACGGCCTAAATCGTCAGCATAATCATTACCGCCGACTTTTTTGGAATAGTAAATATTGTAAGTATCTGACGGAATTTCTGTTTCCGTCAAATCAAGTAAAGCAGTTACTATATAACTTATGGCAACGGTTGTCGTATAGGTGTCTGAAGTAATTATTATGCTTAAGTCTTCTTCGTTTAAGACTTCATCTTGCGTACCGCCCGGGTTTGTGCTCTGATAGACAATAAACGGTAGTCTTGACGATAAGCGCGCATAATTGGGGTATATTTTAGTGTCTGTTACTGTTGCGCTTAAAGCATTTTGCAGGGTTTCATTTGATGCTAAATAAGCATAAATATCTTGTGCTATCATAAAAATAAATCCTCCGCGCTTGGTAAATTTTTTTGCAAAACTTGTTTATACATACTTAAAACAGGGCGTAAAAAAGGGCGGGGTTTAATGCGCGCAGTTCCGTATTCAAGCATTTTTGCGTAATTTACTTCGCCGTTAAAAACGCCAGCTTCAAGGCTGATACTTTTGCCGGAAGTATATATTTTTACGTCGATACTTGAGCGCAGTTTTCCACTTTCCATACGCGGTGCCTCGCCCGGTTTTGAACGTAATTTTTGACGACCGACCCCTTCAACTTCAGTACTCAAAAGGTAATATAAACTCCTTTTCATTTTTGCGGCAAGGTCATTAATCAAAGTTTTCTGATAAGTTTCAAACTTCTTATTTGCCTGGTTGATATTTGTTTTAAGCAAGGCGCTTGTGCAATTTATTTTGGGTAAAAACATTAGGTCCTCCTTTCGGCATATAAGCAAAAAAGCCGTTCTTCGCCGCCCATATTGATTAGGCCTATTACGTCATAAGTGTTGCTGTCGATTTCCACAGCAAGTTTTTTGCCGTAAAGTGTACTTTTTGCCTGTACGTATATTGAGTGTGTTGCCAAAGCGTATGCCGGCAAAGAGTATTTGCGTTCGCTTACAGTTCTTGTTCTTAAACGGCAAGGCAAAGCAGTTTCCAAAACGGTAGCAACGGTTTTTTGCTCGCCGCTTGCGGCCTGTTGTGTATAAGTTATTTGGCTGATTTTGCAGGTTTTGTTTAATAGTGTTTTAAGCGACATTTTAACTCCTTACAAATCAATCCTTTTATAACCTTCAAGCAGGCTTATAACAGTGTCCGGTATTTTGTTTTGTTCCAAATAATTTATGGAATAATCGCCTAAAGTTTCGCTGTCTATGCCTTGTGATTCTTTTGTGTTTACAAGGTAAGATATCCATTGCCAAATTGCGAGTTGTATGTTTTTCGGTACGCTTGCGGTATCGGCGGCAAGGCCGGCGGTATAGGTAACCAAAACAGCGCCTTTCCAAAAAATATTGCGCTTAATAATACCGTTTGAATTATCTATTTTTAAGGCGGCTATATCTAAAGTTTCACCGTCTTCAACAATAGTTGTTAATGTTGTTACAGGGTATTGTTTAAGTTGCAAATATTTGCTTTTGGAATTTGTGCAATCATAAGGTTCTTGGCTTATTTGGCGTGCCACTATATAGCGGCCTAAATATTCCTCCGCGGCATTGGTTATACTTTCAATTAAAAGTTCAAAAAGATCATCTTTTGAAGTATCGTTTTGCGAAATATTTAAATATTTTTTTAAGTTTTCCAAAGTGGTTGCTGCATTTGTGTGTAAAGACATTTTGACCTCTCATAATGGCCTTGCGCGTTTAACGCAAGGCCAAAATAAATTATTTGAACAGTAAATAACTGAAGGCATTACCGTAAGTAACATTTATAGATAAAGCCTGTGTGAAGCGGAGCCAGGTTTGGTCCGTCATAAATGCGCTTTCAAGAGAACTGTCGGTGGAATTCCATGCGGCTGCATCTTGGGAGACTTTAACTGTCATTTCTTCTCTGGGTGAAATTAAGAGATTCTTGTTAAAGCGGCCGAAGAAAGCAATAGTTTTATCCCCGCCTGTTAAGCTGTTTGCACTGCTGACTTCGTTTGGAATTTGTGAGCATACAACATATGGAACATTCCAAATTTTTGCCGGGCTTGTGGCTGATGGCGGGCACCAGACATATTGTCCGTTCAAGTCTTTAAGCTGCATGAGTTTTGCAAGGCCTGCGCGTGACAAAGCAATTACACCGTCTTTGGCTTGTGTTTCATTTAAGCTGAAGATTAAATTTGAAATATCGTCAAAACTGACAGTTGAGGAAGCCATGCTGACAGCATTTACGCCGGAGGTCTTTAAAATACCGTAGAAAGGATCGGTTGAACCATCCCCAAGTAAAGCTACGCGTTCAATTTCAAGTGCCATGGCTTCGGCAACAATTTCAGATAAAAATTGGGTTAAATTAATAGCGCTGTCGCGGATAAGTTCATCAGTGCATTTAATTACTGTGGCTAAAACTTTTGCGGTTTGTTCAATTTGACCGAAGGTCGGGTTTGAAATAGTTTTTGTACCGCTTTCGGCAACCCAACCCACTTGTAAATTGGTTAATTGTTTGGGGATTTGCCTCTTCCAAGCAGACATCGGTAAAATGTTGGCAATTTGCATAATCGGGCTTGCATCTGTCATTAAGCGGATGACTTCGTTTGAAAATTCCGTAGGTACCAAATAACCGCCGATATTGTTTGTACCTTCGCTTAAAACTGCTTTTTGGCCTTCAATAATAGCAGGGTTGTTTTTTGCGGCAAGTAAGAAATTCTTCATATTACCGAATTTGCGACCATATTCGCTAGTCCAAGGTTTTTCAGGTGCAAATTTACCTTTTGCGGCAAAATCGGCAAACCTTTCAAGCAAGGTATCTTCGGTGGTAGGTAAAACCGCTTTACTTTGAGCCGGGTGAACTTTATTGATTAAGTCAGAAATGATTTTTTGTGCTTTTTCTTCAGTAATGCAAGAGGAAATTTTAGAGTCAAGTGTTTGCCTTAACTCGTGAAGGGAAGACATTATATCGTCCATAATACTCCTAAATAATTTTGCGTATGCAAAATTTAGTTTGACGACTCCCCTATCTGATACGACTGTATCAAATATCTGAGCAAAATGTCAAGTGTTATTTTAAATGTACAGTTAAGACAAACAGATAAGATAATTGCTATAATTTATTTATGAAATTATCACCTTTAACAGCGTTATGGCTATCACTTGCCATTACGGTATTTTACCCTATTGTGGGGAAACTTAAAACTGGGCATATTTCGCCCACGGTCCTAATGCTTTTTGCAACAGGGATACCTGTGCTTTGGTATATCCCCTATCTAACAAAACATAAATTTTGGAAACTTCTATTTGATAAAAAACTTATGCCGCGTTTGGCTGGGCTTGGGTTCTTTTCTTCGGCATTTCCTTTCCTATGCATGATGATCGCTTTAAATTACACAACACCGGCAAATGCTTCAATTTTAAATCAGACGGAAGTTCTATATTCCTTACTTTTAACTTATATCTTCCTAGGTGAACGCCCGACAGGTAAACAAATAATTGGAACCGTTTTAATTTTAACCGGTGTGATATTTATTTTAATGGAAGCAAATAAATTTAATTTTCAAATGAAAGGAGATTTGCTGGTTATTTGCACAACTTGGATGTTCCAGGTCGGGCATATTTTTGCTAAAAAACTCCCCTCAGATTTGACTGAGCATTTTATAACTGCTGCCCGTGCTTTTTATGCTTTTGTTTTTTCTGTTCCTTTAACTTATATTTTAACTTATTTCGGTATGCAACCGACGATAACAATATGTTGGCAAACTGTTGTGGCTGTATTATTTATGGGTATCGCGTTTTATGTTTACGGTAACTATTTGTGGTATATTGCAATACGCCGTATGGACCTTTCAAAAGCAACAACTTTAATCTTAACTTACCCGGTGTTTACTTATATACTTTCGGCAGTATTCGGCTATGATAAATTTACAATTTTAAAAACCTTGGGCGTAATTTCCGCTTTAGGCGGTGCCTATATGGTTAATAGTGTCATTAAAAAAAATAAGAGGGAAACAAAATGAAATTAGTATTATTTGATATTGACGGTACACTTTTAAATTGCGGAGGGCTTGGCATTAAAGCCCTAAAGCGTGCTATGCAAAAACTTTACAAAAAATGCCCGGTGTTTGAGGAAAGTAATCTTTCCGGCAGGACGGACCTTTATAATTTTACCTATGTCTATAAATGCTTAAAAGGCAAAAAACCCACAAAAAGTGAGGTTAAAAAAATAACTGCCGAATATTTGGCCCAGTTGCCGCGCGAAATTGCCGAGCTTAAAAAAGCCGGTAAATTCAAACTTATGCCGGGAGTAAAAGAGTTTTTGGAAACATTAAAAAAATATAAAGAGGTCAAAATTGCTTTGGCAACAGGTAATACTCCGCAAAGTGCGGAACTTAAACTTAAAGCAGCCGGGCTTGATAAATATTTTTCTTTTACTTACGGCGGTTTTGGCATGATGACGGACAGCCGCCCCGAACTTTTATCCCTTGGCGTTAAAAGTTGCGAAAAAGCCTATAAAACAAAATTTACGCAAAATGATGTTTTTATT
>CAMUXX010000086.1 GCA_947164805.1 uncultured Elusimicrobia bacterium
CCTTGATAAAGCCAAACAGAAATAGCTGCAAAGGCAAATATTACCATTGTTGCCATTCTCATAATAAAATTATCCCTCATAAAAGGCATAAGCAGCAAGGCAATTAAGGTACAAATTAAAGAATAAAGCAAAGTCATCATCATTTCTCCGGACATAAATTCCGGCGGATTAAAAAATCTGTATAATGAGATAAGAGAAATTGCAAAAAATACTACAGTTAAAAAACGATAAAAGAGCGGAAATATATCTAACTCGTCAATACATATAGCCATAAATACAAACAAGAAGGCAAGTATTAACGAATAAGAATATGCCGTAAAATCACCTATTGGAGCCCCCAAAGAAGCCATACCCGTAACTCCAAAGAAATAGGACACAAAAGCTAAAAATAATGCATATTTAGAAATTGCACCCAACAACTCAATCCTATCAATAACACAAACTCCAATAATATAAATAGCACAAATTATAGCCCACATCAATTGCCCCGGGACCATAGCGGAAGACCATGGTTTTGTAAAATATGCCAAGAAACCAGATGGCGAGTCTATCGCAGCCGAACAAACTGTTCCCAACTTTAAGAAACATATTACACCGGCTATTAATATTATTGTGGCAATTACTGTATTAAAAAATGCCTTCAATAAAAAACTATTTTTTTTCAAACTAAATATACCGGAAGGATCTATTGATTTATTGGTTATAGATGAAAGTTTTTTAAGTTCATTTTTCCTTTCATTTATATAATTATCCGTTTTGTTATCTGAAGATGTCAAGGATTCCAAAGAAGCCATTTTAATATTATTATCTTTTCCTGATTGATTATTTGAATCTCCATTAATAATTTCCCCCTGAACATCACCTAGTGCGGGTAAAACCATATTACTGGTTTTGGACATTTTTGCATTATTCCTTGGGGATTCTTTCATATCCTCTTTTCCTAATGTAAAACCAACTTCTTCATCAATATTTATATCTTTTGTAGTGCTTATAATTTGATCTGCACGGCCTTTTTGAAAGAAGGATAAAGCATCAGCAGCACTTTGGAAACGGTTATCCGGGTTCTTTTCCATTAATTTTTGTATTGCTTGCACAATCCAGCCAGGAACCCCCGTACGATATTGATTCATATCCGGTACAGGTGCGGTAATATGTTTTTGTATAATTTCCATTGAATTTTTGCCTGTAAAAGGATATTTTCCGGTCAAAACATAAAAAAGGCTGGCACCGAGGGAATATAAATCTGCTCTTACATCAATCTCTTTACCTGCGGCTTGTTCCGGAGATAAGAAATAAGCAGTACCGGCAAGTTCTGTTGTTTTTGTAAAGCCTTTTTCCTGGTCCACCTTCTTAGCTATACCGAAATCAACAATTTTCGGTTGCAAATTCTTCGTTATTAAAATATTTGAAGGTTTAATATCCCTGTGTATAATTCCTTTCTGATGGGCAGCCTGTAAACCTTTTAAAACCCCGATAAAAGTATCTACTACAAAGCCTATCGGTAAATTAGGTCTTTTTCTTACTATATTGGAAAGAGGTTCACCGTCTATAAAGGACATAACAATAAAATAAACCCCCTTTTCTTTGCCTACATTATAAACCTGTACGATGTTTGGGTTATCGAGTTCGGCAACTGCCCTTGCTTCCGTAAGGAACAAGCCAACAGCTTTTTTATCTTTAGCTAAATTAGGACTTAAAATTTTTATACAAACAATACGATTTAAAGCTTTGTGCTTTGCTTTAAACACCGTGCCCATACCACCTTGGCTTATTTTCTCCAAAATTATACAACCTGAAATCTCTTGCCCTATCAAATTTAACTCAGGCTTTCCGGCCGGCGGCACATTTGAAGGTTTATTTGCTTCCTGATTATTTTCCATATCAAAACCCCATTATTTTCATTTAAATTTATTTGTTGTTAGAAAAATACTCTGCTGTTTTGGCAAAGAGTTCTTTTATTTCTTTTAATTTTTCTAAAGGAAGGCGTATACCTTTTTTGGTCCAACCGGTATAGGCGCTATCTTCCTGATACTGTCTTAAATCAAGCCCTTTTGAATTCATATAAGAACTGATTCTCAACACAATATTTAAACCTTTTCTTTTAGCAAAGCGTCCAAGTTCTTTATCTTCAATTTCAGCTATATTATCCGGCAAAGCATTAATAGTTTGGGAAGCTTTACCTATCATTTCCGGTGAAAGTGTGATACCGGCTTTTGTCGGCCCTGTATATGTGTCAGACTTTAAGTATTTCCTTACTGAAATATACTTATGGCCTTTAAAGGAATCTACGGAAATTTTTATTTCTGATCCTTCGTCAATAGGCAAAACTCCTATAATTTGTAAAATTTCAAATGTTGTATTTGGCATAATATTCTCCTTAATTTAAAATAATTTTTTGATACCTGATGCTACATCTTTTAAACTGTTTGCTACACCTGAAGCCGTATTTGTTGAAATCTTAGTCCCGCCCTTTAGAATATTGACGGGTACATTAGCTATGGAAGTAACAGATGAAAGCAAATCAACTGAATATTTAGGATCATTCATCGTCCCTTTTATTTTTAATACCACAGGTTTAAACCCTGATCCTTCCGTAACTTTTCCAAAATGCGTATTTACTTTCATATTTAGCGTTTCTGAAACTAAATCTATTGTCCCGCCGGCTTTAACCGCGAGTAAATTACTGACTATAGTTGACTTATCTAAATTTATCAAACCGTTTTGTATCGTGTATACACCCTCAATTTGGCTATAAGTTATTACATTCTTATTTCCAAGGCTTAATTTTTCAAGTTTTGCAACGGAAAATACTTGCTGCACCACTTTTATCACAGAAAATGCTGCCTTTATAATCTTTGAAGAATTCATCAATTTATTTATATCTCTTATTTCTCCATTTTCCGAAGTAAAACTTAAATTCCCCCGCAAATTGCTTAAATCATTTGAAAAGTTTTTAAGATCTGCTTTCAAAACAAGGTTATTTGCCGTCAGAACATTATTGGCGACTTCCTTAACTTTGATATCTGCTTTGATATTGTAAACCCCGAAATCAGCATTTTGCTTTTGTTGTTCCTGTGTTTTATTTTGTTCCTGCTGCTGTTCCGTATCAGGGGAATTAAAGAACTCATCAAAATTTATATCGTCTAAAGTAAATTTATCTAAATCTAGCATAAAATCAATATTGACAGGCTTTTTCGGCTGATTATAAGCAATAGAAGTTGTAAATTTAGAATTATTGTATATTCCGCTCATACGGTTTGTTTTTATATCTCTTATGGAATTAATTATAATTTCACCGTTAAAACTTTTTAATTGTTTATCTTCTATTATGGCACCAAGATTTTTAAGAGTAATTTTACCTTTGATTTTAGGATCAGGCTGCGCGGAAATAGTTTTTAAATTTCCCGAAATTGTACCTTTTGGTTCTATTTCTTTTAACATTTCTTTTGCACTGTTATAGATATCGGTTAAGGATATATAGAAATTCGTATCCGCTGTATAAGCCAAATCTTCAGAAGAAAAATCTATATTTGCCGTATTTTTTATGTAAGAATCGGCAAGCAATATATCTGCTTTAGATACATTTGCTTTATTGTTTTCCAAATCCACATTAGCCTTAATTGATAAATCTGCGGCAGGTAATGCAAAGGTAGGTAAATCTAATGGCATTACAGATTTTATGATTTTGTCATTTATACCTTCAATTTTGCCTTCTAAATTAAGCAAGGGATTATTAAAATTTGTTATTTTCCCGATAAATGACATTTTTGCATCTTTATAAGCCAAAGTAAAAGGATTAATTTCAACAAACGATTTAGATAAATTTAAATTTTCCAAATCTGCGCGGCCTTTTAAAGTAACGGTAACAGGGGTAAGTTTTATATCGTCCATAGTCAAGGAAGTTTGAAGGCCTAATTGAAAGGAAAAGAAATCGTCTAAAGAAAAATTTTGTATACTGAGGTTTAAATTATCAATATCAAATTTTGTTTTTGTTTGTTTGTCTTCATAGTGAAAAGAGCAATTTTCCAAGTCTACGTTTTCGGCAAATACAGAAATATTTGAAGAAGATTTTTCTTCTTCTTTTTGTGTTGTTTCTTGTGTTTCAGTCGTAGTTGAAATAAAATTATCAAAATTAAATTTACCGTCGGTATTTTTAATGATATTTATTTGTACGCCGTTTAAAAGCAATTTTTTAACACGTATTTTACCGCTTAATAGAGGTAAAATATCAATTTTTAAAGTTACTTCTTTGGCTTCCGCAAAAGTACCGTTTTCAAAGGTGCCTTCTTCTGAAATTTTAAATTTGGTTATTTTTAAACCTATCAAAGCAAAAGATGCTTTTTCAAAGTCCATATCGCGGTTATAATTTTGTTTTATAAAATTTTTTGCCGCATTTTCAATTTTGTCTGACGGAAAGAAGAAATACAAAGCCCCCCCACCCATAATTATTAATGTGAGTAAAATAATAGCAGTTATTTTGACAATTTTAATTAACTTTTTTATCATTATTTTCACTTATAACTTCAGCTTCAATATGGGGTTCTTTTTTAAATTTTGTATTTCTATAAAATCTAAACTTTTCTAAATCAGGGGACATTTTATTCAGTACAAAAACTAAAAGAAGCAAATCATCTGCGGCACCCAGACCGAACATAGCTATCAACGGATCAGGTATTAAATCAAACGGAACAACGGCATATATCAAAAATATTATAAGCCAAACAATGCTCCTCTTCGGTAAAGGATATTTACCGCAACAAACATTAAAAAACATT
>CAMUXX010000087.1 GCA_947164805.1 uncultured Elusimicrobia bacterium
TACCGCGCGGGGAACGCCCGAAATGTTTACGGTAATTGTTTGCAGCAATTTTAATTTGCGCTTTAATGCTTTGCTCTTGTACTTGCAAAGGCAAATAACCGTGCGTGGCGCAGCAAGTAATAATTTCAAGTTTGCCCATATTTTGGAATTTTTTAAAACCTTCCAAAATGCGGCCGTGATAATAATTTTCAAAAAGTTCGCGATATCTGTGGAATTTATCATGGTACATTTTTGCGACATAGGCAAATTCTGTATTTTTTGTACGCTCAAGTTCCTTTTCAGATAATTCAATTCTTTGGTTTAAATAATGCCTAAAACGCTGAATAAGAAGTTCATCGGACATCATTTCGCAAAGCGGTGGGGTAAGTGACATTGTTACCCTAAAATCTACACCTTGAGCCGTCAAATTTTCATAGACATTCAAAAGAGGCAAATAAGTTTCCACCATTGCTTCAAAAAACCAATCTTCTTCTAGAAAATCGGGGTATTCCGGGTGTCGGATAAACGGCAAATGTGCATGCAAAACTAAAGAAAGGTAACCCTTTTCCTGTTCCATTAGGCCTCCTCTCGTTTTGCGCGGATGGTAATAAATCTTTGCTTTTCCTCTTTGGTTTTATGCTGAGCCTTAATCGGCATATCAACATTTTGACCGGCATTTAAAGGAAAACGGAAAGAGAAACTGCCGTCTTCATTAAGATTAATCTTTTCCCCTTTAATATAGACATCGGCATTTTTGCTTGCTTGGCCGTAAATAATAATTTCGCAAGCGGCTTTGAGCCAAATATCGTCGTCAACTTGCTTTGGTTTATGCAAAGTATGCGAACCCCACGAAGAAATGTGTGAAGACGGATTTGTATCACGCCCGATTTCAAATGCTTTCCAGCGTTGTGCAAAAATATGCTGTAACTTTTCGCTTGCGCCTGTACCGAACATATCGGCACCGGACATTTTTAAAATCTTCTCATATTCTCCTTCAACCATCATCCATTTTTCATCTATTATATTGGAGATTTGGCCCGTTGGTACTGTGGTTTTATTGGAACGTGTTAATAAAATAAATTCCCCGTTTGGTAAAATTGCGCCGATATCACAAATATAAGTACGCCCGCTAGGAACTTGTAAATACCAACTTCTTGCATCTAAAACGACAGGAACATCAAAATAAGAATTGGCATTTGTACCATTAAAATTTTTATCTGTTATATCGTATACGCGGATAACCGTACGTGCATTATCAAAGACATTTTGACCCTTTTTGTCTTTAATTTGTTCAAAAGTTTCGTTTACGATTTCCCAAAAAAGGAACATCCAATTTGGATCTTTAGGAAGTAAAAAACTTTCGGTTTTGCCATAACTTTGAGGCAAATCATACTGCGCTTCGCGCGCGGCGGCCGTATCAATTTTGATGACGGCGGTAGACGATAATTTTTCGTCCATAACTCCTCCTTAATTTTCTTTCGGTAATAACCCCAATTTTACAATTTCATCTAAATCAGGCTTTACAAGATTTTGTGAAATCTGTATAGATTTTGCCGCTGCATCAATGTCTTTTAATCCGTTTCCCCCAACTACGATAGCAACGGTTTCATCTTTCTTGATAGCACCTTGCGCTACCATTTTTTTAAGGCCGGCATAAACTGCCGCACCGCCCGGTTCCGCAAAAACACTTGATGCACGTGCAAGTTCAGGAATAGCGGCAATAATTTCCGCATCACTGACGGTAACTGCACTGCCCTCTGACTCTTTTAAAGCCTGCAAGGCTAAAAAACCGTCGCGAGGAACATTTACGGAGATACTGTCTGCAATCGTATTTGCCTGTACAGGTTCAAGTTTACCATCGTTAAACCAAGCTTTTGTCACTGCGGAACTGCCCTCAGCCTGAACAGCAATCATTTGTGGCATTTTGTCAATAATACCAAGTTTGTTGAAATCTTGAAAACCGCGCCACATACCGCTCAAAATTGTACCGTCACCTACGGCGACAAGAACTTTATCCGGTGCTTCCCATTGCATTTGTTCGCAAATCTCAAAAGCACAAGTTTTTTTACCTTCCCTTGCATAAGGGTTGAAACCTGCCGCGCGGTTATACCAATTAAAACGCTCAGTTGCTTTACGGCAAATTTCAAAAGCGTCGTCGTAAGTCCCGTCAATTCTGATAACTTCCGCGCCGTAAATATAAAGCTGGACAAGTTTCGGTTCCGGTGTATTTCTAGGGGCAAAAATTACGGTTTTTAAATTTATACCGGCGGTAATACAAGCAAGTGAATCGCTTGCATTTCCGCTTGAAGCATCTGTAATAACTTTTGCATCAACTTCCAAAGCACGTGCAACCGCTACGGCACTACCGCGGTCTTTAATTGAACCGGTCGGGTTTCTACCTTCGTCCTTAATAAATAATTTGCGGATACCTAACTCTTCTGCTAACTCATCTGCTCTATAAAGCGGTGTCCAACCTACCTGAACAGGCGGGAGCTCGTCATGATCATCAATCGGCAACAAATCCAAATAACGCCAAATATTATAGGAATGATTATTTTCAAGCACATCATAATCAAAGCGTTTTTTGATTAATTTATAGTCGTAATTTATAGCTAAAGGACCACCGCATGCAGTACAGACATAATCTGATTCCCTAGTTTTATGTTCTTTACCACAAACGGCACATTGGAGGTTTAGAATTTTCTTCCCACAAATATTTTACCATTTTTTAAGTAAGGAAATTTGATTTTAAGTTCTTTGCTGGCTAATTCTTACAGTCTCTCCCAATATGGTATAATATAAATATGGGCGTGTAGCTCAGTTGGGAGAGCGCCTCGTTCGCAACGAGGAGGTCGTCGGTTCGATCCCGATCACGTCCACTTTCATTTTTTCTTTCGTTGTATTTCCTTCGATAAACCCCCGCTTTGAAACGGGGGTTTATAGTTTCGTTAATTTTTTATTGTTTATTCGGCAGATTGTTTGGTAAACTTCTCCGGCAAATTAGGTTTTGCCTGCTGCACCTTTTTTTGGGCTTTTGCAGCAGCTTTTTCCAAAGCAGTCATTCTCCTTTGGGCTTTAACAGCAGTTTCACTTTCAGGGCGGTTTATAATAACTTTATAATATTTTTCTTTTGCTTTGGTGATATCACCAAATCTTTCAGTAATTTCTGCTGCACGGTACAAAGCCTTAACACCGTTTTCGGTATTTGGGAAACGTACGGCAATTTCTTCCCAGGCATCACGCTCGGCATAATTATCTCTTAATCTGCGGGCTTGTATTTGTGCTTCTTTTTGTTTGGCCTCAACATAATACTGTTCCTGTGCAGGCATAAGGTCAGCGGCAACTTTTAAAGTTTCCACAGCGGAAGTATAATTTTTTAAATTCTTTTCCTGCAGTTCTGCTTTAAACATTAAGGCATTAAAGGCTTCAAGTTTCTGCCCGTCTTTTAAATAACCTTCATAGGCTTTTTGTGCTTTATCTATTGCCATTTCATAATTTTTTTTATCTGCTTCAAGCACCGCCAAATGTTTATATACGGTAGGTATTTCTACTGAATTTGGAAAATCATTTAAAACCTGATTATAATAGCCTTTGGCCTTTTCATAATCTCCAAGTTCGCTGGCATAGATATCGCCTTTCATGCGAAGTGATGCCGCTTTATATTTGCTTGATGGGTAAATCTTCCACACTTTATCATATTTTGATAAAGCAGCCAAATACTGCCCGCCGTTCCTATAAGAATCGCCCAGTAAAAGTTCTATTTTATCCCTGTTTTCATAACCTGGGAAACGGGTAAAAAACATGGAATAATCTTTAAGCAAATGTTCGTTTGCACCTTTTAAATTCAATTTGTTTGCGGCGGTAAAAAACATATTTAAGCGGTCCTCTGTTGCTTGCGGTAAATTTTTGGGGGCAAGGGCTTGTAAAAGGCCGGCTTGTTGTTTAGTAGAAAATTCCGTTACAACCTGATTAACAAAATCTTTAGGTAATTTTTTTGTAGGGAATTCATAAGTGTATTTAAGAAGTGTTAAATAAGCAGGTGTATACTGTTTATTTAAGTATTCCACTTTTGCTTTGTAAAGCATAGCATCAGCAGCCGAAGGCAAAGTATAATTTTGTTCAAGCCAAGAATTTAAATCCCACTCAAGTGCTGATAATTGTTTTCTGTCTGCGGTATTGATTTCATTTTTATAAAATTCAAGTTCCTTTTCCGCACTTTGTGCAAAAAGTGTGGTAAGACAAAATAAAAATACTGTAAGTGTTATAATTCTTTTCATAATTTTACCTGTAATTTGTAAACTGAAGTTCAAGACCGAAATCTTTACCTCTTAAAAGTGCAATAGTATTTTGTAAGGCATCTTTTGAAGCACTAGAGACACGCAATTGCTCGCCTTGAATACTTGCATTAACTTTAAGTTTACTCTCCTTAATAATTTTGACTATTTCCTTTGCTTTATCGGCAGGAATACCTTGCTGGATTTTGACCTCTTGTTTTGCACTACCACCAAGGCCGGATTCTATTTTTTGCGGAATAAAATTCTTTAAAGCAATACCGCGTTTTGAAAGGCGCGTAAGCAAAATGTCATAAAGTGCTTTTACTTTATATTCATCTTTGCAGGAAAGTTTTAATTTATTTTCCTTAGAAAGCAATTCAAGCGTGGGGTTTGCATCCTTAAAATCATAGCGGTTTGAAACCTCTTTTTTTGCAATATTTATTGCTTCTTCAACGATATTTAAATCTACTTTGGATAC
>CAMUXX010000088.1 GCA_947164805.1 uncultured Elusimicrobia bacterium
CTTGTGCATTTAATTGAAAACGGCGAAAAGGTAAAAATGTCAAAACGTGCAGGTACCTTTATTACTTTAAGGGAACTTATGGATGATGTGGGGCGCGATGCCTGCCGTTTCTTTTTTGCAAGCCGCACACCGAACGCACATCTTAATTTTGATATAAATATCGCTAAAAAGAAAACTAATGAAAACCCGGTTTTTTATGTCCAATACGTACATGCACGCATCTGCTCTATTTTTAAAACGGCAGAAGAAAAGGGCATAAATATAGCAACAAAAGTTAATACGGAAAATCTTGCCCCGGCTGAGCGTGCAATGCTTAGCAAAATGCTTTGGTTTAAGCCGGTGCTTGAAAATTGCGTACGTGATTTAAGCCCGCACCACTTAACCACTTATTTAACCGAACTTGCAGGTCTATTCCACTCTTTCTATGACAGTTGCCGCGTGCTTGATGAAAACAACTTGGAGTTAACTTCCTCCCGTCTTTTCACTTGCACTTTAGTTAAAGAGCGTATTTCAAAAGGTTTGGAATTAATCGGCGTATCTTCCCCGGAAGAGATGTAGAAACGAACAATTAATTATTCCCCCCACCAGAAGTGTGAGGGGAATTTTATTTTGAAATTCTTTTCAACGGAATATTTAATCAACGAATACGAAACCATCTTTGGCTTGTAATTGAACGTTCGCATCAATTTCATTAAATAAATGATTTTGTTTAGTTTCACAATCGTTACTGGCAGCTATTTCACCTTGACTATCCCACATTTCAAGCCCACCGCAACCATGGAAAGTTTTCGCATGATGAAAGTTTGGCCATTGCCATATAACATTTGCACGGCAAATCCCCTGAAAAAACTCCCACCAATCCGTCCCGCCTTTTACTCTTAAATCTTCTATAGCCTCACAAGTATCTTTATTAGGATCATTACTATAATTCATTTTGCAAGCCTCTGCATAAGTTCGTTCTTTATTTCTTATAGCAACACATTTCTTTTTGGCTTCATCTACTAAATTATTCCACTTATTCCTTAACCTAAAAGTTCTTCGCCCGGCAGCTGTTTGCCCGAACGGTGTCCAAGTATATTCTTCGCAAGAACCGGGAACTCCAGCTACTGCTACATTTTCTAAGCCATCAACGCTGTCTCCATGTGAAATCTTTCTTAATTTTGCCTTTGCATTCTCATACGCTGTTCTTAAAGGGGCGACTTCTTGTACATACCTCTCCCCGGCTTCGTTGCATTCTCTCATATTCCGCCTAACAGTAAGAACAAGTTCTATAGGGGACATGTCAGCCGGATCCATAGTAGGCACTTTATCCTTTTTTTGGCCCTTGGCAATTAAAATTTCGTTTATAGGTTCATCACCGTGAAATGCCTTTTCCGCCAAATATTTTGCAGATTCAACATATTCTCTTCCTACGGCCGCATGGCTGTACAAATAACTTGTAAAAACTTGCTTGCCGGAAGATTTAAAAAAATCCAACATATTGAATTGAGGCAAATTATCTTTTACATAATATCCCAAAGCACCGCCGTACCCGCCGAAATTTGTCATAGCGGCAAAAGTATCCGTAAAACTTTTGTCCCCGATTAATTTTGAAATTACATTGTCCGGGTTAATTACAACAAATTCTTCTTTTTGAACAAGCGGCTTTACCATACGACTGTTTTCCAAGGTTTGGGTTTCCCCTTCTTTAGCGTCTTGGCTATATATTGAAGATGCAAAATCGGGTAAAGGTTCTCTTTTAGATTTTTTATCATCACCGTCCTGCCCAGACTTATCAAAACTTCCGCGTACTTTGCGGCGTGTACTGCCCATAATTTCATCTCTGATTGAAGGAGAAACGGCCCCATTTTTATAACTGAAACCAGTAAAACTATTATCCCCAAAATCAGCAGAACTATCCTTAGGTAAAGCACGAACACCTTTTAAATCTCCGTCAATTACAGGGGTATTTGCTTCTTTACCGTTTTGATAAATACCTGCAATTTCAGGAGGGCGTTTATGCGTTCTTTCATATTCATGGTAATATGTTTCCTTTGCGTTAATTAGGCGGCTTTTACTATTTACATTAAAGCGCGAGGAATAAAACACATCCGGCTCATATTCAAACTTATATTTTTTAAAAGCAGCGGCAACATTCGGTGTTTCTATACCGAAAGAACTTAAAGCCAAATCCAGTAAATTTAATTTCCTTGAAACATCAACGGATAAGCCGTACTTTGCAGATATATTATTAAACAAAGGAACATAATAAACAGGTATCATCATACTTATAAGCAATACAAGTAAAAGCAACAAAGACAACCCCAAAAAGATTTTGTTTTGGCCTTTTTGTTCCTGTTTTGCTGCAGGTGTGATATTCCCTGAAGGTTGAATATTCGGTTTTAATTTATCTTTCATAAATCACCTTTATTTTAACCACTACGCCAAACTGGTAAAAATAATATTAAATTACTCCTGGGCTTGGATGCTGTTATTGCTACCTGTTTGCAAAGTTTTTATTTGCGTTTTTCTGGCTTCCACTTTCGCTTTAAGTTTTGCCGCATAGGCTGCTTTATCTTGCGCCGCTTTGATTTTGGCTAACCTTTCCTGTTCAGCTTTCTCAGCTGCAAGACGCGCCCTTTCCTCTGCTTCTTGACGGTCTTGTTCTTCCGCCTGGATCCTTTGTTCTTCTTCTAAAAGCTTTTGTTCTTCCGCCTGTTGTTCCTGCTCTAAACGCAATTGTTCAGCCTTTTCACGAGCGGCGGCTTGTTCCCTTGCTATGGCTTCCGCTCTGGCGGCAGCAGCAGCCTCTGCACGTAGGCGGGCCTCCTCAGCCTGCACTTCTTTTAAACGGGCGTTATAGGCGGCAAGTTGTGCATCATAATCAATATCCTCTTGTTTAGGGGTCTCCACTTTTTCTTCTTCTTCGGCAATTTCTTGCTTTTTGAGTTGTTGGCTTAAAAGGTCATCTTTTTCCAAGGTTTTAGAAATGCCGTCAATACCAAGTTCCCGTAATCTTTTTTGCTTGGCAATTTCCCTTTGCCTGCGCGCTTGTTTAGCACGATATTCTTGCATTTTAGGGGTATTCAGTGCCGCTTCAGCGTTTGCATTGATCTGTTTTTTCGTTTTAATATTATCGGTTATAATAGTATAACTTGCATAACCAATAATTGATACAAAAATAAAAAACCAAACAATACTTGCAAACTTTCTAAACTTGGAAGGCTCATGCTGAGTTGTACTTTCCAAATTAGGAATAGTTTGAATTGCTTGCATTTTTTGCATTTGTTGCAATTTGTTAATATCATTTAGATTTTGCATATATTCCCCCTTAACTAAAACTAACCCTTATTCTGCTTATTGTTATTATATAAAGTGCTAGCTTCTGTTTTAACTTGATTTAGCACCTGACCTCCCGCAATTGTCACAATTGAACCCAGAAATTTTGTTAAAATCTTTCCTAAGGTTGAAGTCATGTTAGAAATGGTAGACCAAGGTATCCAACACATTCCTAACATAGTAGTTAAGGCAGCTGCTGTAAGACCTACTTGAGTAAGTTTATCTCCAACATTTATCCCTTGATTGACTAATCCAAACTTTTCATTATCACCCATTCGTTTTATTAAATTAACTATAGAATCGTCACCAGCCCACATAAAAATAGCTATTGTAGCCAAAGCAATAGCACTAAGTGCAATTGACGATATAAGCCATCCCAATTTAGTCCAAACATCGGAAGTATAAAAAGCTCTTACTAAAAAGAACAAGGCTATTGCCATTGCTGAAACAGTACCTACCATCCATAATAGTTTTTTACTAAGTTGTGATTGCAAGTTAAGCAATTCTTGTTGTTGTTTGGCTGTTTCCTGCATGGTATCTTCAACTTCCGGAGGTATAAGTGATTCACCCTCCGGCAAATCTAAATTAGTGCCTTTCATTAAAGTGCTTGATACTTGGCCGATACTCGCACCTTCGGGAATAGTCGGGGCTATATCCTCGGGGTTACTGCCGTCAAATGCTGCTTCCGCTAAAGACTTTTTGCCTATCCGAATTACTGACAGCCCCTTTCAGAGAATAAGCTGCCGCTAACTGCATATCACTGGTAGCACCATAACCCCTATTATGCCCGTCTCTAGATTCTCTTCCGTTAAAACTCGCACTAAAACCGCCCATACCGCCTGCACGGCCGAATTTAAAAGCATTACCGTCCGGCGTTTGGCCTACACTAATATTGGGTAAAACTTGGCTATTATTATCACCGCCTTTTGCATTGCCACCACCTAAAGAAGATGAACCACCGTACACTCCGCCGCCCATGCCGCTGCCTACACCGCTATTACCAAATGATGAACCGCCGCTTGAAGCCGAAAGTTTATTTATTTGGGTTGAATTTCTTACACCTTTACCTTCTGCTGAACTACCTTGTTCACCTTTACCGCTTTTACCTTTTGCATTTTTAGCGGCTGCGGCTGCTGCGGTCTCCGCTGCTTGGAATTGGGCATCACCATAGCCTGAACCTTCTGAAACTTGCTCATAAGTAGAATTGATAGGGTTATAAACACCGCCTTCACCGTAGGCACCGTTTGCACCGGCCCTACCTGGACCGTAAGCACCGCTTGCACCATCGCGGATGCCTTCGGCATAAGCGCCGTCCGAACTAAGTGCTTCATCATTTTCCACACCTTCTGAATGCCCTTTTAAAAAACGCGCACTATAACCGGCTTGAGTGGCTGAC
>CAMUXX010000089.1 GCA_947164805.1 uncultured Elusimicrobia bacterium
CTTACCTTAAATGTGTTCGGGAAGTGGCTTACCGCACGGCCGCTTGAACCGATTTGTGTGTTTACACCTGCCCTGTCAAATAAGGTTATAGGATTTTCAAATATTTTACCCTTTTCTATTGTGCTTACTACTTCCGTTGGCGCTTTTGCCAGCATCCTGGCTTCTACCGCAGGTGCTTCACCTGTTCCAAATGCCAATCCTGATGCCGCTGTGTTCTTTATACCGGTCCTTGTTGTTAATAATGATTTACTGTCTTTTATTGCTGCCTTTAAATCTCCTAACCCACCTAACTCTAACCTTATATAGGTGTCAAATATCTTCTTTTCTACTGCATTCATTTGGCTGTACGGTTTGCCAAAAACATTATTCACTTTCTTATTTGTTTGTGCTTTGGCTCTTACTTTCCCTAATACATTTTCTGTGTTCGTTTGTTTGCTCGGTTTCGCTTGTGCCGTCGGTTCTGTCTTCGGGGCAGGTTCTGCCTTCGGGGTAGTTTTGGCCTTTGTTGTTTGTTCTGCTTTTACCGTCGGTTTAACTTCAGACTTGGACTTGCCTGTTTTTGCCGCTGCCTTATTATTCTTTATTATACGCCCTGCTTTTACTGCTCCTCTTGCCTTTACCGCTCTCTTTAATAATCTTCCTAAATTGTATATCCCTTTCATTATGCTAGGTATGCTTAATACCAACATCCCACTCATAACTACATTTATAAACATGTCCCCTATAAAGTTTACACGCCCTATCCCTATCTTTGTCTTATAATATTCATAACTCACTACATTTTCGCGCTTCCAACTTAAACCGCTTCCCTTTAAGGCACTGTTTACCGCTACATATCTACCCGTCCCTCCGTTTAAATCATAATAAAACCCTTCATTTAACCTGCGTGCCGCTAATCCCGCTTTCGTGTCAAATGTTACATCCCTTCCTTTGATTAACCCTAATATCAACGGTAAATGTACTATCTTATTATCATATACATAACTGCTTATTATCTTTTCACTTAACTTCTTACCCCTTTCATTGCTTTGTGCTAAAAATTCACCTATGTCCGTTAATACGTTCCCGTATACCACTTTGTATGACGTTTCCGCATAACTATTGTCCCATTTCATCGCTTCTTCGTTTTGCTTGCTTATCGCTACAGGGTCTATTCCCGCTTTACGTGTCTCTTCTTCCAATATGTACTGCCAATTCTCACTATTTCTGTTTAAATACCTTATTCCCCCTTTATGCGCTTTGCTTATTACCGCTTCCCATGTATCATATATCCCTGATGGTAATACTAAATCTAATGTCCTTACTACCCCTTCTCCCACTTTGCTAGGCATACTGTCATCTGTTAAAAACTTCTCTATAAGCCCATAACTGTAATCCGTGTCCATATAACTTAATGCCGCTATACCTTCTGTTATCACTAACGGACCATATGCCTTTTTCATGTTTCCTTTTAACGCTTTATAAATAATCTCCGCGTTCTCTTTTGCGCCTTTTTCGTTTTCCCATAATACTCCAAGTATTAATAACCCGTTTAACCCCTTTTCACATTCATCTTCATCTTTGTAATTAGCCTTCCGGACTGAGCATGATTCTATTTTTACCTTGCTCCCTTCTATTAAACCCGCCCTTAACGGCTCTATATCTTTACTGCCTACCGCTCCTAAATATACCGCTTCTTTTATCTCTTTCGTGTACTCGCTTAATACCTCTCCGTTACCTTCACTAAAATCTATTAATACCCCTATTACTCCCCTCATAAATGTGTGATAAGGCGCGCATATCTTGTCCCCTTCTTCCCCACTCGCCCATTCATCACATACTTCTCCGTAATCGTTCTTAAATCCTTGATCGTTTAAACTCTTAAATAATTCGTGGAAATTATATTCTTTTTGATAAGCACCCCTGATAAAATTGTCATCTATTACTTTTATCTCTGTTTTTATTTCTGACTTGACTGTGGTGTTTACTAAATCTCGCAGTTCTTTTATGTCAGACTTATATACTAAGCCGTCACTTAATATTTGTGCAAAAGTATTCCCGTTACTCGTTATAAGTAACGTAAATATCAATGCTATTGAAATTAGTTTTTTACACAATGCACCCATATATAATATATATTATGCATTTAAGGAATATTTGACAAGGGAAAAAAGACCTATTTTAGAAGGGCTAAAGGACCTATAAAATTTTTAGGAACATTTTGACAAAAAAAACTCCCGCTTTCGCGGGAGTTTTTAAATAATTACTGATTAGCCTTGTTGTGTATTATTGAAGCTACCCAAAGATGAACAAATTGGATCAGCTGCTGTATCTGAACAAGTAATTACTGAGCTTTCATATCCTCTGGTCAATGTATGAGGATATCTTGTACCATCATTTCTTGTTGCGGTTACTGTACCATCATCAGCACCTGTTCCTGATAAGGTGATGGTGTAGTTGTTTGTGCTCATGGTGTTACCGCTGGCATTCGGGAAGTCAACGTCCAATTGGTTGAAGTCAGTTGTATAAGCATCATGTGTTAAGAAGTAGCGTTGTTCAGCACCGACGATAGAACCAAACAAGACCAATGCTTCAGCAGATTTTGATTTTTCAACTGCTTTGAAGTATTGAGGTAAGGCAATTGCTGCCAATATGCCGATGATCAAGACGACCACGAGCAATTCAATAAGGGTGAAACCCTTTTTATTCATTTTCATAATTTTCTCCTTTTTGTAGCAGTAGCTACAATTACAGTTTAGTATAAATTTTAAGTGATGTCAATATAGTTTTAAGGGCCTAGATTAAATAGGTCCTAATTTTGAAAATATTTTTTAATTATTTTTCCCCATTACATACGGCCAAAAGGTAAAGAAAAAGTTTTAATTAGATTGTTTTGCGACTTTATTTTTTACCAAAGAGGCCAATACCGCAATACCTAAAATTATTATTATGGTAAGCAAGGAAATAACCGTAGGCATCTTGTAATAATGCGAAATTAACATCTTTGCGCCCACAAAGGCTAAAACGGCAGCAATACCGTATTTCAAATACTCAAATTTATTAGCCATACCTGAAAGCAAAAAGTAAAGCGACCTAAGCCCTATAATCGCAAAAATATTTGAGGTATATACTATAAAAGTATCTTGCGTTACGGCTAAAACGGCGGGGATGGAATCAACGGCAAAGACTAAATCAGAGGCCTCAATTACCGCTACTGTTGCAAGTAAAGTTGTGGCAAAAAGTTTGCCGTTTTCCCGATAAAAGAAATTACCGTTATTTATCTTTTCATTTATCGGTAAAATTTTTTTTAATAATTTCAAAACAGGGTTTTTTGACGGGTCAATTTGCTCTTCTTTACCGACTAGCATTTTTATTGCGGAAATAATTAAGATTATGCCAAAGAGATAAATCATAAAAGTAAAACGCGTTATGAGTTGTACACCGATGAATATAAAAATAAAACGCATTACAACAGCACCTAAAATACCCCATAAAAGAACCTTTGGTTGATGGTCTTTAGCAACGGCAAAATATGTAAAAATCATAATAAAGACAAACATATTGTCTATGGAAAGCGAGTATTCTATTACATATCCGGTAAAAAATTCCAGTGCACTTTGTGCACCGGAGGCAAACCAAATTACACCGCCGAAACAAAGGGCTAAAGTAACCCAAGCCGCAACCATTACAGATGCATCTTTAATTGAAACATGCCCATGATGTTTGTTTAAAACAAACAAATCAAGCCCAAGTGCCAGTATTACTACAACCCAAAATAAAATCCAAAGTGATAAATGGTGCATATATATATTGTATCAAGTTTTAATCGTGAGATAAAACCTCAAAATCAATTTTAACTACATTAAATTTTGTTTTTACCGTTATTTTTTGAGGGATATTCCCGGCATAATCTTCAAACAAAAAAGTTTTGTTTATTTGCCCTTTTTGTTTTAATTTATAGGGTACATTTTCACCTTTTTTAAATTTATAATAATATCTTAAATTTTCATATTTGTTTGGAGTATTATCTGACACTTTCCGGCTTGGAGTACCGGGATCAAAAAGTGCAAGCAAAATTTCTTCAAAAGCACTTTTCGCTTGCGGAGGGAAAATGTCTGCATTTGTTTCATATTCAAAAGTTTTCCCACTCAAATTAACAGAGGTTAAAACAGCGGCAAAATCACCTATCAATTTAAAATTAATGTAGCCGTCTTTTTGAGTGGCAAGCAGTAAAAAGCTATAGGTTTTCCCTTTTGTTTTAAGGGTTGTTTTTAAGGCGGCGCGTTGTTCACCGTTTGCCATAAAAACAGGTATTATTCTACTATCTGTTTCGGTACTTTTTTTGATATTTTGGTTTATTGCACACGCGCAAAAACATAAAGCCAAAATGAGTAAATTTAAAAATTTCATTTTATAAACCTCTCTATATTTTATATCATATTATTATGAACAATGAAACTATGACTTTTTTTACTCTGGCTTTCGCATTATCTTTCGGGTTGACTTTTATTTTGATTATTGTTGTGATTATTATTATTGTTTATGTTATTATTTTCTTCTTTAATGTAATTTATTGAATTCATTGAATTATTCTTAATTTTACATTTTTGCCTATTATTATTATTGTTGTTATTTTGGTAATTATTATTATTTTGAAAATAATTTCCTGAGGAAAAAAAATTATTAAC
>CAMUXX010000090.1 GCA_947164805.1 uncultured Elusimicrobia bacterium
ATAAAGTCATGCCTTGCGCACTGCGTGTAATTAGAATTGAATCTGCTTTTAAAGTTTTCAAGATTTTTTTACCCAAATCTAAAATTGATTTTTCATCTTTTTTAGGTGGAAGGCCCATACCTTCCCATGCCTCTTTTGTATTTGGTGTCATACAAGTAATATTTTTGTATTTTAGAAAATTATCAATTTTCGGGTCCACACAAAAAGGAATATTTTTTGCGCGGCAAGCCTTAATAATATCTTGTATATTGTGGTCAGATAGCATACCCTTACCGTAATCGGACATTATTACACCTTTTGCAGTTTTTAAAGCATCTTTGAAATTGGCAAGGCACTCAATAGAAATTTCTTTATTGATGCGGGTTTTTGATTCCCTATCCACTCTTACAACCTGTTGACGTTCCGCAATAACACGTACTTTTTGTGTCGTGGGGCGTGTATCATCAATAACCATTTTACTGACATCTGCACCTTTCCCTTCCAAAAATTGTTTTAAAATGATACCGTTTGCATCGTCGCCCAAAACGGAGATTATTGTCGGTTTTGCTCCTAGAGCGGCTAAATTTACGGCAACATTTCCGGCACCGCCGGCAACAAAATCTTCCTGCTCAACATTTACCACAGGAACAGGTGCCTCCGGCGAAATACGGCTGACGCTGCCTTTAACAAAATGGTCAAGCATAACGTCACCTATAACTATAATTTCTTTACCTTTAAATTTATCTATCAAAGCACTATATTTTTTTAATTCTGAGGCTTTCATAAATTCCCCCCTTTTTTATAAGAGTATAATTCAGCTTTAACTGAGCCTATAAAAACTTCTACCGCCATTTTGACCGGAAGGCGATATTCGTCGTCTGTCAACCAAACTTTTAAACTTTTACCTTTAACAACAAAAATGCTTTCCCCGCTTATCATCGGTTCAACTACTATACAATTAAAAGTCCCTGCTTTTGTTTTAATTTTTTCTTTACCGTGAATAATTACTTTTAGGGGATATTGTTTGTTTACATTAACTATATCAAAATAAATGGAGTCTTTCAATGAAATTTTTGGATTCCTGACGTAATACAAAGCACTTAAAACATCAAAAACTTCCGTACCGGTAAAAGGTGTGGTAAATTTATAAAGTTCACCCTTTTTATTTTGTTTATACATATTATAGAAATTATTTTGATAATCAAAATTCAGCCACTCATCGCGTTTATAAGAGCCCTCGCGCACGCTTTGCCAATAACCTAAAGACTTTGATAAATCTGACTTTATCCAAGACATATTTATGTCTCGCACTTTAAACATTTTGTCTATTACCGGGTAAGACTTAGCAAGTGTTTCAATTTGATAAGCATATTCTTTACCGTTGTACAAAATTTTATCAGCCTTAATTGTTGCTTCCCCCGCAGTAATAAAAGCCCAGGAGATTTTATAATTTAATTCTTCTCCAAACCATAGCGGTGCTTTACTCTCCGGTGTAAAAGTAGAAACCTGCATAAAATACCAAGGATGTGTTAAACGACCGTCATCAGTTCTTAAAATTTCTTTTGGAGGATTTTTAGCGTCAAGTCTAACTTCGGTAGTTTTTATTTTTGAATCTTGTACCGGTGCGGTTTCTTGCTTAATTTCTTGTTTAACGGTTTCTTGTTTTGTTTCTGTTTTAGTAACTGCTTTATTAACTGTTTTTATTTCTTTTTTTTGTTCTATCATTTTAGGTTTAGCAGATTCCTGTGCCATAAAGTCTTGTGTCACAAATTCTTGCGCGGCAATTTGTTGTTCAGGCATTTGAAGATCTTGCGTAGGCATTTCTTTTTGCGTACTCTTGCAAGCAGAAAGAAAAATGAAACAGAAAATTACAAATAAAAACTTCCTCATTTTTTCCCCCCTAAAATATAATTTGCAACCCCTTTTAAATCGGCACAATGTTTAAAATTTTTCAGTTCGGCCTTATATTTTTTCGCTTGCTTTCTTCCATTACCTGTTAAAACCAAAATACCTTCTACCCCGATATTTTTTGCAAATTCCATATCACTTTTTTTATCGCCAACCATAAAACATTTTTTTACATCAAGTTTATACCCTTTGATAATTTGTTTACCCATTTTTGGCAAAGGTTTACGGCAAGAACAACTTTCCTTCGGTGCATGTGGACAATATGAAATACCTTCAATTTTAATGCCCTTCAATTTTTTAAGCATCGCAGACATAACGGCAAGCATCGTGTCCTCAGTAAAATAACCGCGCCCTATGCCTGATTGATTTGAAACAATAAACAATTTATAACCTGCCTTGTAAAGTTTTTTAAGTCCCGGCAAAGTATTTTTGTAAAGCCGAACTTTTGTGGGATCGGCCAAATATACGCCGGGCTTTTCAAAAATAACGGTACCGTCCCTGTCTAAAAATACGGCTTTATTTTCAGTCTTACTTGACGGTATTTTAATCTCTTTAATTTGCACGGACTTTGCCCTCCTCAAGTGCTTTTCGGGCTTCAGCTTCGCGTTTCCACCTGTTATGGGCCCAAAGCCAATCAGCGGGATGATTAAGAACATTTTGCTCTAATGTGCGTTGCAAGATTTTAGTAAAATCTGCTACGGCTTTTGTGGAATATTCAACTTTTGGAGGATAAATAGTTTCAGTACAATGTGCTACCAAATGATTCCCTTCACGATAAAATTCAATACAATGCACAGGCACACCCGTTTTTAATGAAAGCACAGCCGGCATTGGGGAAACTTCTGCAGGCTTATTTAAGAAATTCATATAAAATCTTGAGGATATTACACTTTGGTCTGCCAAAATTGCAAGCAGAGCACCCTTTTTTAAAGCACGAAAAGAGGCAAAAAACGGGCTATGTGAACTTATTAAAATACTTCCAAAACGTTTGCGCAATTTACTGATATATTCATTGACATACTTGTTTCTCTGAGGATATGCGACAAAAGCCATTTTCTTTGCCTTTATTGCAGCTGCAAAACCCAAAAGTTCCCAATTTGCAAAATGCCCCAAAAGTAAAATGCCGCCTTTACCTTCTTGATTATCTTTAAAAAAATTATCGCAGTTTACAAAACGGAATTTGGAAAGTATTTCTTCCTTGCTGGCATTAATGGCTTTAGCAAATTCCGCTACAACACGCCCCATATTTATCCAAGATTTTTTGGCAATTTCTCGGCATTCTTTAGGCGTTTTGTTTGGAAAAACTTTTTGAATATCTGCGATACTTCTTTTGTACCTGTTGGGCATTTATGAGCATATTTGCCGGCATCAGGCTTAAAATGAAAACTAAAAACCTGAGGCCAAGATACTCAAGGTAGTGGCAGAAATTTCTCATAATATACATTATAGCAAACTAACAGCGCGCGCGTACAGAAAATTTAGGTATTATCCAATATAGCATTAAAAAAGGGCTGCCTAAGCAGCCCTTTTTGGTTAAGCTAAAACTACTATTGATTATATTGTTGCTCCCATTGTTGCATTTTTTCTTCGGCGTTTTTACGAAGTAATTCTCCGATGTTATTATGTATTTCAGTTGCTTTTCTCAACATTTCTTCTTGTTTAATTTCTTCAAAAAAATCGGAGATTGATCTACATCTTTCGTACCCTTGTAAATTAGCGGTAGACTCACATCTATTCATTTCCTCTTTGGCAGCAATATGATATCCATCAATTTCATTTTCCGGCATACCTAAGCTAATCAAAAATTTAACAAAAGGAACACTAGTATTTACTACTGAATTCTTATTAATTAATTTCCAATCGCTTTCATCGATATTTTTTAATATATTTTTAAGAATTGTCATAGATTCAGTATAGTTATCTTCACTAAAATCTTGTGATGTCTTCATAATGGCTCTAGTTAGTAATAATGACAACATAGCTTCAGCTGTTCTATATGTTTCCATAAAAAAATAATCCGGATAAGCACCAAGTTCTCTTGATTTTTCTTTTTTCTTTTCTTGCCACATTTCTCTCGCAAATTTGATATATCTACCATATTCGCTTAAAGGCATACCATTATCAATTAAAAATTCCACAAAGGAAGTATCATAATTTCCTACACTCCTTTTTAATACGGTTTCAATTGTAGAATCATTTATTGCTTCCCAATCGCTTTCTGTGAACATTTCATCATTTAATAGATCCCTAAGGAATACCATATTTTCACTTACAGGATCATTTCTAAGAATAAAATCCTTTGACGCTTTTTCGACTGCCAAATTTATGCCGTTTTCTGTATCATCTTGTGCTATGCTAGGTAACACACTTCCTACTAAAACCGCTAATGCTAATAATAATTTTTTCATTGTTTCCTCCTGTTCTTAATTATATTATCACACAAAAAAACTTCATCTGCAAGGGAATTTAGACCTAAACCAAAGTACCCAAAGGGCCTATATAACAGATTATTTTTTTGTATTTTCAAGCTCGGCTTTAAGATATTTCCCGGTATAACTCGGGCTTTTTGCCACTTCAAGAACAGAACCCTCAGCAACTACATAACCGCCTTTGTCCCCCCCTTCGGGGCCAAGGTCAATTATCCAATCAGCCGTCTTGATAATATCCATATTATGCTCAATTACCAAAACGGTATTACCTTGGTCGCTCAAACGGTGTAAAACTTTTAGAAGTTTATCAATATCTGCAAAATGTAACCCGGTTGTAGG
>CAMUXX010000091.1 GCA_947164805.1 uncultured Elusimicrobia bacterium
GGTAACATATTAATTTGCAAACGTTCACTTAAATTTTTAAGGGCATACAAATCAGTTGTTATAGGACAAAGCATATATGCCTCAGAAGTAAATGCAATAAGACCAAGCCTTTCTTGAGTAATTTCATCAAAAAGCATTTTGAGCATCATTTTGGCATTTTCAAGGCGGTTTGGTTTAAAATCTTCTGCTTGCATGGACAAGGAAACATCCATGGCAATTATCGCTTGCGAATAATTGGCTGCACTTTCTCGGCGTTCTTTACCCCATTGCAAACCGGCCAAAGCAATAAACATAAAAAATATCCCACTTAAAAATAAAATATCTTTTAGACGCCTTCTTAACTTAAATTCCGGCGGGGTTAAAAGCATTAAATTAGTTTTGGAAAATAAAATTTTCAAAACTGCTCTGCGGCGCAGGAAACCAATACGCCAAAAAAATGCTATTAAAAACGCAGTTAGAATTAAATAAAAAAATATTTTTGTATTTGCAAATAATTCCATAGACAATTAAGGTATTTTAATAAAAATAAACTTCCCCCCTAAAAATGCAAGCAAAGCAAAAAGCAAGGCAAGCCAAAGTAACTTCTGATAAGCATCTTCATAATTCAATTTTTTTACTTCTTGGTAAACTGTTTTTTCAAGCGTATTTATTTGATTATAAATGTCATTTAAACCGGCTGTATTAGTCGCCACATACGCACTGGCCCCGGTAATATCTGAAATCTCTTTTAAAGTAATTTTGGCTTCTACCATTTTAGGGGTATTTTCCTGATAACTTGCTATTAATTGGTCTCTATAAGGAATATTTATCGGCAAATTTGCCATATCCCCCGCCATTAAAATAGTATAAACTTTTATACCGTATGCGGCAGCTGCTTTAGCTGCAGCAATAGGATCTACTGTGCCGCTATTATTTTCACCGTCGGTAACCAAAATAATAATTTTACTCTTGGCAATACCTTCCTTTAAATGTTGCGTGCTTACGGCTATTGCATCCCCTACTGCAGTTCCGCTGACACCGGCAAGCATATCAACATATACAGAACCTAAATATTCTTTTAAGGCAAAATAATCCAAAGTAAGCGGGCATTGCAGCATTGCAGCACCGGAAAAAACTACAAGGCCAATCCTGTCGCTTGTTCTTTGGGAAATAAAATTTTCTACCGTTTCTTTAGCTACTGCCATACGATTATAGAGTTCATCAGCAGTTTGGGCTTTTTCTGCAACAAAATCCGGCATACTCATACTACCGGAAACATCCAAACTTAACATGATATCTATGCCTTCTGTAGGAGGCGGTTGGGTTTTACCTTCTTTTTGAGGGCGTGCTAATGCTAAAATTGCAAAAAACAAACTAAGCAAAACACAAGTTAAACTAAAATATTTTGCAAGCATTGTAATTAAGTCAAAAGACAGTTTTTCTCCAACGGGCAAAGGATATTTTACGCCGACTCCGCCATTAGTTTTTAAAATTACTCCCCAAATTGCTACAAATAACCAAAGTATCAGCAAATACAAATATTTTGGATTTGCCAAAGTTTTGCCTTTTAAAAAAATAAATGTAAAAGTAAATAATGAGGCAAAACAAAACAATATAAATAAAGCCAAAGGTAAATATTTATTTATCTTTTTCATCTTTACCTCCGGGGTTCTTATCTTTGTTTTGATAAGGCGTTAAATCTGTTTCCTTATTTTCCACAATTATTTCCTTTGCTGTTTTGAGGACTTGGTCCCTATTTTCTACCGTCGGAATAGCTTTGGCGAATTTAACTAGACTGATTGATTGTTGTAATTTTTGAAAAGCATTAAAATCGAATTTGAAATCAGGAATAGTTTTTAATTTTTTTAATAATTCTCTGGCGGTCATTTTTTGTGCACTGAAATTAAAGCGTGCAGATAGAAATTGCCTTAAAATATCTGAAATCTCAGAATAATAAAGTTTATATTTATTTTTCTCCCACAAATCACTTTGTACTAACATATCCAATTGTGATAAAGCAATTTCGTGCATAGGTTTTTCCTTCTTTTCATAAGGCGTTAAATTTAACGGTGCAGGGCGTTTTTTACGTTTTACAAAATAAATTATAGCGGCGGATATTATTCCGATAATACAGAATATTAAAATAAGACTAAAAACATTAAAAGGTCTGTAAGGCCCTCTTATATCAATTAAATCTTTGATTTTAGAGGGTATTTCTTTAATTTTAATTTCCAATGGTTCTGTTTCAATCCTTTTACCATCCGATGTAATAAAACCTAAAGCAGTAAATGTAGAAATATCCAAACCCAAAGGCAAAACGGTTATCTCTGTAAGCAAAGGATTTTGTTTATCTTGTGTTAAAGATAAAACCTCAAAATCTTTTTGGCTTAAATTTTCCCCGTCAAAAGTTGCCGCTTCCGGCAAAATAAAACTAAGTTTAAAAGGTTCGGCAAAAACCACTTTTTTAGGCTTGTCCCGATATTCCACGATTCTCGCATTATTTGCGACAGAATCACTTACTTCTTTGGAAGTTTCTTGCCCTACTGAAAAAAACGGGAAAAATACAAATAGTAATATTAAAAAATATTTCATCTTCTTAATTTCCTTGCGCGGCGCTTAAAAAACTTAACCAAAGTATCGGAAATTTTATCCCCGTCTTGTATCATTATATATTCAAGGCCGCTTTTTGTAAAAAGTAATTTAGCCTCATCAAGTTTTTGTATATGTTTTTTGGTAATTTCAGCTGTTTTTTTAGAAGATAAATTAAGCAATGTTTGCCCCCCTCCTTCAAGGCCTTCTAAAGATAAAAAGATATGTGCTTTAGGTAAACTTTGTTCCAATTTATCTTCAACAATAACGGGAACCACATCAAATTTTCTTGCCGTTAGTTTAAAAGATTTTGAATAATTTTGCTCTGTTTGGAAATCGGAAATTAATATCACAATACCGCCCCGCCTAGTCAAGTGATTTATGCTATCTAAAGCAAGTGCTATATCCGTACCCTTATTTTTAGGTGTAAAAGCCAAAAGCTCGCGAATAATCCTTAAAACATGACGCCTGCCTTTTTTAGGAGGGATATAAAGTTCTATCTTATCACTAAACAAAAGCAGACCGACTTTATCATTATTATGCGTTGCGGAAAATGCAAAAACAGCGGCAAGTTCTGCTGCTATTTCGCTTTTTAACCTTCCAAGAGAACCAAACATCAAAGAAGCTGAAACATCACAAGCAATTAAAAGAGTGAGTTCGCGTTCCTCATTAAACTTCTTTACAAAAACGCCACCTGTTTTAGCCGAAACATTCCAGTCTATACTTCTAACATCATCACCCGGTATATATTGGCGGACTTCTGCGAACTCTATACCTTGCCCTTTAAAAATACTAAGGTATTCCCCTGCGAAAGTTTCTTTAACAAGTTTACCCGTCTCAATTTCAATGCGACGAACACGTTTTAAAATTTCTGCCGTATCCATAAGGCACCTGATTATGGTACTTCTATAGTAGCAAAGAGTTTTTCAATAATCTCTTCCGTTGTAACATTTTCCGCTTCGGCTTCATAGGTAAGCAAAATTCTGTGTCTTAACACATCTGGGCCGATTTCCTTAATATCTTCAGGCGTTACATAACCACGCCCTGCCAAAAATGCATAGGCTTTTGCAGCTTTTGTTAAAAAAATCGACGCACGAGGGCTGGCACCGTATAAAATATAAGGGGCCAAATTATCAAGTTTATATTCTTTTGGATAACGGGTAGCAAAAACTAAATTTAAAATATAATCTTTTACCTTTTCATCCACATAAATACTATCTGCAACTTGGCGTGCCTTTAAAATTTGCTCAAGCATAACTTTGCCTGTTACCTTAGGTGCAATATTGGATGACATACGCTCTAAAATTTGCTTTTCTTCAAGTTTAGAAGGATAACCTATATTTATCTTGAGCATAAACCTATCCACTTGCGCTTCCGGTAAAGGATAGGTACCTTCTTGTTCAACAGGGTTTTCAGTAGCCAAGACCATAAAAGGTGTAGGTAATTTATAGGTTTCATCACCGATAGTTACTTGGCGCTCCTGCATTGCTTCAAGTAAAGCGCTTTGCACTTTAGCAGGGGACCTGTTAATTTCATCAGCCAAAATTAAATTAGCAAAAACAGGCCCTTTTCTAACGGAAAAGCTACCTTCTTTCGGATTAAAAATCAAAGTACCGGTAACATCAGCCGGCAACAAATCCGGCGTAAACTGAATACGCTGGAAAGTTCCGCTTATGATTTCCGCTAAAGTTTTAACTGTTAAAGTCTTGGCAAGCCCGGGCACCCCTTCAATTAATATATGCCCGTCTGCAATAAGGGCAACAAGAATTTTATTTACCAAATCTTCTTGCCCGACGATTACTTTTGCAATTTCTTGTTTAAGATCGTGCAAAAATAAACTTTCCCTTTGAACTAATTGATTTATTTCCGTTACGTTCATTTTACCCCCCAGTAAAATTAATATTGAGTCATTTTATTTTCAAAATCTGATCCGTTATGATATTGTTGGCCTAAATGGTTTTTATTAATACTAAAGTTCATATCAAAACCGTCACTGTTAGTTGGAACGTCTTTCAATCCTTCTTTAAACCATTTTTCATTAGCAAATTCTGATT
>CAMUXX010000092.1 GCA_947164805.1 uncultured Elusimicrobia bacterium
ATTGCTCCAATCGCTAGGCCAAGAAACCCCTAAAGCAGAGGCATCTTCAAAATCATAATTACCATGCTGTAATTTATATTCAGTCATAGCATCACTCCACCTACGTATTAATGGTAATATGCTTGCAACTTTTGCTTTAGTTACTGCCATTTTATATTGCGGCAAAGCAATACTTGCAAGTATGCCGATAATTAAAACTACAACTAATAATTCCAACAATGTAAAACCTTTTTTACAACTTTTAATCATTTTTAACATTCTTAACATTTTTATTTCTCCTTTAGTTTAATTTTTACTGCTACGGCAATTTTGTTCCATTTGCACCTCCTAAATTCCCCAAATAAAAAAAATGTATTAGCAATATTAGCACAGTATTTTGCATTTAGAGAAGGCACTCCGTAGCGAGGTATATCTAGAGGGGTGGCAACCCCATGTATCCGAGCGGAGGAGTAACGCACTATAAATGCAAAAGACGAAGCCAATAAAAAACGGCTCTTGTATTGGAGCGTATTGAAGAACCCAAACACAACAGCCGTAATTTGTTAAAAAATTAACAAACATTCAGCACATAGCAAAAGGTTAATTAGGCCTTTCACCATGTGCTTACAACAGCTGTTTAAGGATTTCAATACGCTTTTGCTTTCGCAAAATTCGCTTTACACTTGGTAAAGCATCCAAAAACAGATCGAATTTTTTTAGGGCGGTAAACCCTACATTTTTTAAAAAACTCCTTTTTAAGAGTTTAGCATTTTTTAGTTCTTATAGGCAATATAATTTCCGCCTCTATTTTCCCTCACCCTTTGTCGTTTTATTTTTGTAAAAGGTTTTGCCTTTTGCAAAAATAAGAAAGGGCGGAGGGTGGCAAGCAAAAATCTATTTTTGCTTGACGGGTGGGGGTTATAGAAACTACGAACTAGCTGAAGATTACTAATATGGTACCCCCCTCTTGCCTCGCTTCGGGCAGAATTGCCCTTTGCTGCGTGTAGAATTACACTCGGCTTTCTCCCGCCCATTTTTTACATAGATAAAGACCGTAAAAAATGGGTGGCGACAATAAGGAAAATGCCTTGTCTAAAAGTATCAAAGGTTATGAACCCTAACACAATTACTTATTTAAATTTTTGCGGAAAAATTTGAACGGAAGTTTAGGTTTTTTGCCTTGTAAAATTAAAAATACTATAAGCAGATAAATGCAAAGTAAAATTATTTTGCTTACATAAGATTTATAAGTGGGCAAGCATCCAAAATATTTGCCAACAAAGAATAATACAACTATCAGCAAAGCCATTAAAAATATTTTTTTGTACTCATAATCAATTTTGTAATTTTTTTGACCGAAGGCAAACAATGCCAATGCCATAACAAAATAACTTGTAAAAATTGCCCAACCCGCACCTATAATTCCAAGATGCGGAACAATCAAAATATTTACCAAAATGCTGGTAGCCGCACCAAGCAAAGTAATCTTCATCAGCACAGTTGTTTTTTTAGTCAAAACAGGTGCTACCATAAAGTTAATATAGCAACCGTAAAAGAAATATCCGCCTACGACAAGCGGTATAATTTTAAGCCCGCCCCAATATGCGCGGTTAATTAAATTTAAACCAAAAATATTTGTCTGAATTATTAAAGGCATCAAAAGCGCAAGCCCCAAAAACACCCAACCTAAAAGAGCAAAAGACCAAGTAAAAATTTCCGCAAAAGTTTGTTTGGCATTCGGCTCTTTTGCTTCCTGAATGAAAAACGGGCGCCATGCCTGGTCAAACATTGAAACAATCAGCATCATAAAAATCCCTATTTTAAAATTTGCCTGATATACGCCGACATCGCCCAAACTTGTTAAATGCGAAAGCAAAGGTTTATCAATAACATTTACCAAAATGCTTGCAAGCCCGGCCGGAATAAAAGGCCAGGAAAAGTTAAACATCTGCTTAAATAAATTTTTATCAAACTTAAAAACAAAACTTTCTTTTACGATAGGGAAAAGTAAAATTAAAGAAGTCAAAGATGCCAAAATTCCTGCCGCAAAAACTCCTTTAACCCCCCAATTAAAAAATGCCAAAGCGCAAATATTGCCAACGACATTTACAATTATTGACGCACTGCGCACAAGCACAAAATGCCATGCGCGGTGCTCAAAACGGAGTTTTGCAAAAGGCACAATATTTAAAGCATCAAAAGCCAAAATAAAAACGCAATATTTTATAAGGTAAGCATTATTTGCACCGATACCCAAAACACCTGCCAAAACCGGGCTTAAAAAATAAATTAAAATTGAAAGCAAAACCGAGGTTCCGCAAACTGCCAAAAAGGGTGTAGAAAATGTGTCTTTTGTTTTATTATCCTCGGCAAAACGCAGATAGGCTTGGTCCATACCGTACTGATAAATAATATTAAACAGTGCCATAAAAGCAAAAACGGTAGCGATTACGCCGTAATCTGAAGTTATTAAATAATAAGTGTAAAACGGCACGAGAAAGAAATTCAGCATCCTTGCCAAAATGGTGGAAGTGCCGTAAATAAGTGTTTCTTTGCCGAGCCGTTTTACTTTACTAGCCATAATTTACCGTCTAACAAAGTGGTATTAAGTGTTCCAAAACGCGTTTGAAACTGCCCTCAATTTTTTTGGTTTCTTTGATAGTGTCTTCGTGTGAAATCGGTTTTTTTGCTATGCCGCAACCCATATTTACAACCCAGGTAAGACCGCAAATTTTAAGCCCCAGTTGCCTTGCGCAAAGCACTTCAGGTACGGTGGACATGCCGGCAACATCCGCTTTCAAAATCTTAAACATACGGATTTCGGCCGGTGTTTCAAAATTCGGCCCTGTTACTGCAATATAAACGCCTTCCCCTGCTTTGATTTTTAATTTCTTTGCAATTTGCAAAGTCTTTTTGCGCAAGTCCTTATCATAAGTATCAGTTAAATCAATGAACCTTTTACCGAAGGCAGGGTCATAATTCCCGATTAACGGGTTATTTGCCATTAAATTTATATGGTCTTTCAAAACACATAATGCACCGACGGGGAGTTTTGTATTTAATGAACCAACCGCAGCGGAAACCAACATTGTTTTAACACCCAAAGCCGCACATACGCGAATTGAAAGGGCTAAATCTTTCATATCATAACCCTCGTAAAAATGGAAACGCCCATGCAAAACAACAATGTTTTTACCTTTATAGGTGCCGAAAATCAAATTGCCCGGATGGCCGGGAATAGTACTGTGCAAAAAATGCGGAATTGCAGAATAAGGAATAACAATTTTATTTTCAAGTTTCGGGATGGAACCTGCCATACCGCTGCCGGTAATAAGTAAAATTTCAGGCTTAAAATTTTTGGTTTTTTTATTTAAAAATTTTACTGCATCTTTCACTTGTTTTAATTGGTCCATAATTTCTCCTATATCGTTAAATTGTTTACTGAAAAGGCGTTTTCATAATGCTGCAAAACCCCTGCTGTTATTGTTATTATATCAAACCTCAAGGCAGTATAGGAAATTTTTGTTTTTTTGATATATGCCGCCGCCGTCAAAGTTATGCGCTTTTGTTTGGCTTTGTTTACCGCCGCAAGCCCGCCGCCGAACAAATTTGTTTTGCGTTGTTTTACTTCTACAAAAACTATTGTGTTTTGTTTATCTTGGGCGATAATATCAATTTCCCCCACCCGGCAAGAAAAGTTGCGCTCAAGTATTTTATATCCCTTTTCTTTTAGGTAAGCGGCGGCTTGCTCCTCTGCTTTATTACCTTGGCGGCGCAAAAAACTGAACATTATTTGCCACCTGCTTTTGCGAAATTACAGTCGGCAAAAAGGCCGTAAAACTTACTGTAAAGCGGCTCAAATGTTTTGCGGTGCAAGGGGCAGGGGCCGTACTTTTCAATTAAATCTGTATGCAATTTTGTGCCGTAACCTTTATGCTCTTCAAATTTGTAATTTGGGTAAAGTTTTGCACTTAGGTCCATAAATTTATCACGGCTGACCTTTGCAATAATGCTTGCTGCGGCAATACATAAAGAAGTACCGTCGCCTTTCACTATTGCTTTTTGCGGTGCGGTTAAATTCGGAATAGTTTTATTACCGTCAATTAAAACCGAAATATTTTTATTTTTAAATTTTGCAAGACCGCGACGCATGGCAAGGAAAGTTGCCTGCAAAATATTTAGTTTGTCAATTTCTTCCGCACTTGCATAACCTGTGCAATAAATTATCGGGAGTGTTATAAGTTCTTCAAAAATCATTTCTCTTTTTTGCGGTGTTAATTTTTTACTGTCATTAATTTTTGACATTATGGGGTGTGTATAAAGTTCCTGCGGAATATAACAAGCGCAAGCGGTTACAGGCCCTGCAAGCGGACCGCGCCCTGCTTCGTCAATACCGATAAGCATTGTTTGGGCGTCTGCCGCAATTTGCGCTTTATCAAAATCAATCAAGGTCATAATATATTTTAACATTTTACACACTTTAGGCAAAATATTGTATTATATAAAGGATAAGGAGACACTATGCCAAAAAGAATCTTACTAAAACTCTCGGGCGAAGCCCTTGCGGCGGAAAAAACACGCGGCTTAACCCCTGTGTGCTTAAAAAATA